>NZ_VRYY01000416.1 GCF_015731765.1 Nitratidesulfovibrio oxamicus | reverse complement strand
CACGCACCCGCCCGGCCCCGTGTGCCGCATTGCGCGACGCGCCCCGCCGGGCTACGCTGTGCCCCAGCGGCGGCCCCGCCGCCCTCCCGTCATCCCATGTCATCCCACAGTCAGAGAACGCCATGCCCATAGCCCAGCCACCCGCCCCGTCCGCCCCCGTCACCACGCATCTGCCCAAGATCGCGCTGGTGGGCCGCCCCAACGTGGGCAAATCCACACTGTTCAACCGGCTCATCCGCGCCAACCGGGCCATCACCCACGACCGGCCCGGCGTCACCCGTGACCGCATGGAAGGCCAGGTACGTTCACGCGGCAAGCAGACCTTCGCCATCGTGGATACCGGCGGCATCACCCTGGACGCCCACGCCGCCGTGGCCCAAGGGCCGGAAGGCATTCGCGGCTTCGAGGCGGAAATCCTGCGCCAGGCCGAGGCCGCCATGGCCGAAGCCGCGGGCATCTGCCTGGTGGTGGATGGCCGCGACGGGCTGACCCCCTTCGACGAACACCTGGCCGCGCACCTGCGCCGCGCGGGCAAGCCCGTGCTGGTGGTGGTGAACAAGGTGGACGGCGTGGAGCGCGAAGACGAAATGCTGGCCGAATTCCACGCCCTGGGCTTTCCGCTGCTGCCCGTTTCCGCCGCGCATGGGCACAACGTGCGTGTGCTGGAAGACGAAATGCGCGAAATGCTGCCCGATGAACCCGAGGAAGAAGGTGCGGAGGACGAAGACGGCGCGGACGCCGACGACTTCGACCTTGCCTCCAACGACGGCGAAGGCGCTGACGAGATGGCTGACGAGGACGCTGGCGAAGGCGACGCGGAATCCGGCGAAGGCTCCGCCGCCGAACCCAAAGGCCCCCCGTACGACCCCACCCACCTGCGCCTGGCCATGCTGGGCCGCCCCAACGCGGGCAAGTCGTCGCTGGTCAACGCCCTTACCGGCCAGCAGCGCATGATCGTCAGCGACATGGCGGGCACCACCCGCGACAGCGTGGACGTCAGCTTCGAATCGGGTGACAAGACCATCACCTTCGTGGACACCGCCGGGGTGCGCCGCCGCTCGCGCATCACCGATTCGGTGGAGCGTTACAGCGTCAACGCCTCGCTCAAAAGCACCACCAAGGCCCACGTCACCCTGCTGGTGCTCGACGCGCTGCAAGGCGTCACCCAGCAGGACAAGCGGCTGGTGGACCTGCTGGACGAACGCAAGACGCCGTTCATGGTGTTGGTGAACAAGATCGACCTGGTGCCGCGCAAGCTGATACCGGACCTGGAGGCCTCGTTCAAGGGCATGCTGGAATTCTGCCCCCACGTGCCGCTGCTGTACGTGTCCGCCAAGTCGGGCAAGGGGCTTGGTCCCGTGCTGCCCATGGCAGAACGCGTCCGCGCCGAGTGCCATGTACGCGTGGGCACCGGCCAGCTCAACCGGGCCATGGAAGAGGTGCTCACCCGCCACCAGCCCCCGGTGGTGCGCAGACTGCGCCCCAAGTTCTTCTACCTGACCCAGGCGGAGACCAACCCGCCCACGTTCGTGTTCTTCGTCAACGATGCCGACCGCATCCAGACGCCGTACGCCCGCTACGTGGAAAAGGCCCTGCGCCGGATGTTCCGCATCGAGCACGCCCCCATGCGGGTGCGGTTCCGCTCGTCGCACAAGAAGAAGGGCGAATAGTTTCAGCTGGCACCGCCCTTCCCCCGGTCGTTGACGCCTTCGGAAACATCCGGGCCTGACAACGGAACCGCACGGTCGTTCCCTGTTTTCTCCCGCCCCGTACCGCTCTGCCCCCCGCAAACGCAGGGGGCAGGCCGATGCGGGGCGGTTGTGTTCCCGGCTGCTGCTCTGTTTTCATGCCCGCCGCGTGGGCAATTATCCCTTCATTCCTCCTGCCACCCGGACAAGCCTTCACCTTGCGCCCCATCCCGGCTACAGTGCTGGCCGATAGGAGGCCCCATGCCCCAACCATCCCCTTCCCCGACGCCGTCTTCTCCCCCCCCCTTTGCGGAACAGTTGCTGGAAGCTGCCCACAGGCTGGCCACTCGCGCCGGGGCGGTGTTCCTTGCCATGTGTGGCGCCCTGGGCCGGTTTCTGGCGCGCCACGTGTCCGGGCGGGCCTTTTTCCGGGCCTTGCTGCCCGCCGCCGCAGGCCTGTTCCTGGCCCAGTGCACCATGGCCATGGAGCATTTTGCACGCGGGGCGGACCTGGCGCGACAGATTCTGGCCA
>NZ_VRYY01000415.1 GCF_015731765.1 Nitratidesulfovibrio oxamicus | reverse complement strand
GGGCCTGCTTGCGGCAGGCCGCCCGCTGCACCAACCGGCATGGCATCCAGCACGGCGGCGATGGCATCGTCGATGCGGCGCATGGTGGCCTCGTCCACACCGCGCCCGCACATCAGGTGGCGGGTCTGGGGCTGGCCCGTCAGGGCATCCTGCCCGGCCAGGGGCACCAGTTGCAGGGCCTGGAGCAGCCGGGGCGAGCGGCGCAGCAATTCGGTGGCCTCTTCCTGTTCCATCAGGGTCATGTCGTAGCGGCCCGACGCCAGCATTTCCAGCAGGGCGGCATTGTCTGCCGTGCTGCGGTAGACCGGCGCCCGGGATCGGGCCAGCGTCTCGTCCAGGGCAGGGCTGTACGAAAAACCATCGCGCAGCACCATGCGCAGCCCGGCTGTCAGCAATCCTGTCAGTTCCCTGGCTCCGCCCACCCGGTGCGCTGCGTCGGTCCGCAGCACCGCAACCGGGGGCTGATTGCGGTAGATGGGCGCGCTGAACCGCGCGAACTGTTCGCGCTCGCGGGTGCGGTACCATCCTGGCGAGCAGGCATGGGCCGTGGCGTCCTGTTCGAACAGCGCCACGATGCGCTTGGGCGGCATTTCCACGACATGGTACGGAATATGCGCGGCATCCAGCACGCGACGCACGGCATCGATGAGAAGGCCCCCGGACACGCCATGGTCGAAGGTGTAGTAGGGTGGGCGATGAAAGGCGAGAATGGCCAGTTCGCGCGGGGCCGCGCTGGCCCGGGCGGCAATGTCCGTGTCCGCCAGGGCCGGATCGGGCAGGAGCAGAGGCAGAAGCAGCAGGCACAAGAGCGTGGCCGCGAAGGCGCAACCGGTAACCGGTACAGATGCGCAACGGGGGAGACAGACGTGCATGGGGCTGCCTTTCCGGGTGGCATTCAGGCGCATGGGGCGAGAGGCGGCGGCATGCCGCAGGGGAGGGAAGCGCGCGAGGAGCCGAACGTCCAGAGTGTGTGCATTGTTAGTCGGATGAAAGAGGCCGGTCAAGTTGCGGTGTATGCGGCGGAAACTGGGGGCCGCCCGTGTGCCCGACGCGTGGTGATGGGGTGTCGCGGGTGAAACTGCCTTGTATCAGGCCGTCTGCGCAACTAGCGGGGGGCGGTGCAAAGCAAGAGCCCCCCGAAGCGGTGCTTCGGGGGGCTTGCTTGCGTGGCGCGCCAGGAAGGATTCGAACCTCCGACCTACAGGTTCGTAGCCTGTTGCTCTATCCAGCTGGGCTACTGGCGCGCAAGGTGTGCTGTTTCGCGGGGCTGCGCCCGCCACGGAAGCGACTGCCGTGGTGCATGGTCCGGTGCATGCAAGAGTGGCGCGCCAGGAAGGATTCGAACCTCCGACCTACAGGTTCGTAGCCTGTTGCTCTATCCAGCTGGGCTACTGGCGCGTGTCTCCGGAACACTGCCGGAAAGGCTGGCGTACTATCCTGCCAAATCCGGATTTTTTGCTGGTGCGCCAGGAAGGATTCGAACCTCCGACCTACAGGTTCGTAGCCTGTTGCTCTATCCAGCTGGGCTACTGGCGCAGCGAGAAAAGGCATATATGCCCGATGGGGTCGGATCGTCAAGCGATTTCGTGCGGGCAAATGCACTTCTTTTCCGGTGCGGCGGCAGGTTGCCCGCCAGACCGCGCCGCATGCGGCCCGGTGAGGGGGGATGCGCGCGGACCCTTGCGGACGAAGGCCCGAGGAAGGACGGCAGGCATGCTGTTTTCCTTCAGCGGGCTGCGATCCCGTAGTCCCCTTGCCCGGCAGGCTGGCCGTTTTGCTTTCGCCTGTCGGCCACGGTTGCCCCGTCCTTGCGAAAGGGATAGACCGTCGGTCTCCGGTCTTGCCGGACGGAGGATACCCATGAGCCTTGATGGCAAGATCGACGCTGCGCGCCAACTGCTGCGCGAGGTGCTGGCCCAGCACGGGCCGGACCGCGTGGCCGTGGCCTGGACCGGAGGCAAGGATTCCACGCTGGCGCTCGCCCTGTGGCGCGGCGTGCTGCGCGATGCCGCGTCCGACGCATGTGGCGCATGTGGCGCATGTGGCGCATGTGGCGCGAGCCCGTTGGCCCTGAACCTGGACACGGGCTGCAAGTTTCCGGAAGTCATCACCCTGCGCGACCGGCTGGCGGCAGAGTGGGGCGTGACCCTGCACATCGCCCGCCCGGACGTGCCCCCCGGCTATCCCGTGGCGGCGGACCGGGCCGCCTGCTGCCGGGACCTGAAGGTGGGGCCGCTGCTGCG
>NZ_VRYY01000414.1 GCF_015731765.1 Nitratidesulfovibrio oxamicus | reverse complement strand
CGGCGCTGCTGGCGGTGGGGCTGCGCGGTCCGTGGCCCTTCCTGCGGGCGCTGGCCGAGCGGCGGGTGGTGCACGCCGCGCTGTGGCTGGTGGTGCTGTGGCTGGTGGCCGATGCCGACGTGTTCCAGACCATGCTGAACTCGGCCCAAAGCTACATCAAGCGGGCGGGCGATGCCGTGGCCCAGGCCGACGGCGACGTGCTGGTCTATCCTTCGGTGGCCCAGAGCATCATCGAGGTGCAGGATCTTTCGGTGGCGGAAGTACTGGCCTACTTCCATCCGTGGATGCCCGCCGCGCTGGCCGGACTGGCCGGGTTCGGCATCGCGCTGGTGGCGCGTCCGGCGGCGCTGTTCCACCTGCCGCTGGCGGTGCTGGCCTTCCTGTCCATCAAGCTGGGCGGGCGCATGGTCATGTTCGGGGCGCCGGTGATGGCCCTTGGCATCTGCATGCCGGTGCACTGGCTGGCTGGCCTTGTGCTGCGCGACAACTTCTACCGCACCGCAGGGCGGCTGCTGGTTTCCGCCGTGCTGCTGGTGGTGCTGGGCGCGCCGTACCTTGAAGTGATCCCGGCCATGACCCAGGGGCCCATCATTAACCGGCGGCACGCGGCGGCGCTGAAATTCCTGCGCACCAACACGCCGGAAGAATCCATGATCTGGAACTGGTGGGACTGGGGCTATTCCACCCACCACTTCGCGCACCGCTCGACCATCGCCGACGGCGCGAGCCACGGCGGGCCTTCGCTGTTTGTACCCGCAGCCGTGTACGCCTCGGACAATCCGCGTTTTGCCCGGCAACTCGTCAAGTACGCGGCCAGCAAGGGCAACATTCCCGGCAACGTCTTCGAGGGCATGAACAACCACGACGCCGACGACCTGATGCGCAAGCTGGCGGCTCGCAAGGAACCGCTGGTGGCGGCGCAGGGCAGGCAGTACCTTGTGGTCAGTTTCGACATGCTGCGCCTGGGTTTCTGGATAACCACCTATGGCAGGTGGGACTTTCTGGCCAAGGAAGGCCGGGGCTACCAGATAGCCTCCATCAGCAAGCCGCTGCAATTCAGCATGGAGAACGGCGTGGTGCTGGTGCAGAACATGGACCCGGTGTACGCGGAATCCATCGATGTGCTTGACGATACGGGGCTGCAGCGCCAGATGTACTTCCGGTTCAACGGACGGCACTTCATCTTCAACCGCACCACCGGAGACAAACTGGTCATCGACGACGACATGTACAACACGCTGATGGTGCAGCTGCTGCTGTCGTCACCGGAAGATCCGCGCTTCACGCCGTATTTCAAGCTGGTGTTCGACAACGTGCATACGCGTGTGTACGAAGTATTGTAACAGTGCCCTGCCGTTAGTGATGATACGGTGAACCGCGCAGGATGCAGTCCGCCCGGTACAACTGTTCCAGCAGCACCACCCGGGCCATCTCGTGGGGGAAGGTCATGGGGCCAAGGCAGACGCGCAGGGTGGCCCGCCTGAGCACGGCATCGTCCAGGCCGTAGGCGCCACCAATGACGAAGCACGGCGCCGCCGTGGCGTTTTCCGTCAGCCGGTCCAGCAGCGCGGCGAACTCGCGCGAGGTGTAGGCCTTGCCACGTTCGTCCATGCACACAACAATGTCGGCGGGGCCAAGGGCGGCCAGCAGGCGCGCGCCTTCGTCCGCGTTGCGTCTGGCGGGCGGCAGGGCGGCGTCGCCGTCGCGGACCAGGGTTTCGGTCACGCGCCAGGTGTGGCGTAGCCGTTCCAGGTAATGCGCGGCGGCCTGCTGCCAGAACGGCGTCTTCAGCTTGCCCACCGCCAGAAGGCGCAGTGATTTCACGAAACCTCCGGATGCGTGTGTTCTCGGGCCATGGTCTACCCCGGCGCGGCATGGGCGGCAAGCCGCATGGCGCGGCGCGGCGCGGCATCCGGCCGGATTCCCAGTTTTGTTGTCATGCCTGACCCAACAACGGATTGCCAGATGCTGAACATGGACGATGCCGCCGCGCTGCTGCGCTCGGGACGGGTGGTGGTGTTTCCCACCGAGACCTTCTTTGGCGTGGGGTGCCTGGCCACCCATGCGGGTGCCGTGGACGAAGTGTACCGGGTGAAACGCCGCGCCCACCGCCTGGCCCTGCCGGTCATCGTGGGCCACGTGGACCAGTTGGCGCAGGTGGCGGCCCCCATGGACCCGGTGGCGGAAGGCCTGGCCCGGTGGTTCTGGCCGGGGCCGCTGTCCATCCTGCTGCCTGCCGCACCCGGCGTGCC
>NZ_VRYY01000413.1 GCF_015731765.1 Nitratidesulfovibrio oxamicus | reverse complement strand
CCCGGCGGCGGACCCCGCTCCCCAGAGCGGCGGCTCGGACACCTCGCTGCCGTGGGATGACGTGCCGTATCCCGCACCCGGCGCGGGCGCTGCCCCCGGCGGTTCCGCCGTGGCGGATGCCGCGTCAGGCACATCTGGCGTATCTGGCGCAGCGGGTGCATCCGCACCCGTCCCCCAAGACCCTCAGGGCGACGGCACGTGGGACGGCTTCGTGCAGTATTGCGCGGAGCGCAACGGCGAGGGCGGCAGCATCCTTTCCATGCTCCGGCAGACGCAGGGACATTGTGCCGATGGCACACTGACGGTGTCCACTCGGTCCAGCACGCAGTACAACCTGCTGTCGACTCCCGGCAACGAAGCGCTTCTCGTTGCGCGTGCCCGCGCCTATTTCGGTACCGACGTGCGGGTAGAGGTGCTTCCGCCCACCACTCGTATCAAGACCCCCTCGGAACTGCGCGCCGAGGCCGAACGGCACCCCGCCGTGAGCCTGCTGCGCGAACAGTTCGGGGCCACCATGCTGTCCTGCCGGCCCCTGGCCGACGGGCGGCTTCAATAGAACCATCCGGAGGAATCCATGCGCGGTATGAACGACCTCCTGCGCCAGGCGCAGGTCATGCAGACCAAGATGAGCAAGCTCCAGGCCGAAATGGCCGACCGCACCCTTGAAGCCACCAGCGGCGGCGGCATGGTCAAGGTGACCGTTTCCGGCAAGCAGGAAGTGAAGGCCATCGTCATCGATCCCAAGGCCGTGGACCCCAACGACGTGGAAATGCTCCAGGACCTGGTGCTGACCGCCGTCAACGAAGGGCTGCGCCAGGCCAAGGACATGATGGAGAAGGAGATGGGGGCGCTTACGGGCGGTCTGAAAATGCCCGGCCTCTTCTAGGAGACGCCGCCACAAGGGGGCTTTTGCCCTCTGCCTGCGTCAGAACGCCTTTTTGCTCCGGTCGAGTACGATAAGAGTACACTCCCTTCACAAAAAGGCGTTCTTCCTTGGCAGAGAACAAAATCCCCTCTTGTGGCGACGCCTCCTGTGGTGTCCCCTGCGCATCCTGCCGCGCGGGTTATACCGGCGACAAGAGCAACCGATTTTCGCAATGTAACCCGGAGTGTCCGTGCAGCGACTGCCCGAACCGTTGAAGGCGCTGGTGGAGCAGCTCTCCCGGCTGCCCGGCCTTGGCCCCAAGTCGGCCCTGCGCCTTGCCATGACCCTGCTGAAGTGGCCCGCCAGCGAAACCCGCAGGCTGGGCCGCGCCGTGCATGACCTGCGCGACAACCTGCACCTGTGCGGGCGCTGCGGCGCGCTGACCGACGTGGACCCGTGCGGCATCTGCACCGACCCGGCCCGCAGCGGCGAGACGCTGTGTCTGGTGTCGGAGTGGGATTCCATGCTCACCCTGGAAGAGGGCGGCTTCTACAAGGGCCACTACCTCATCCTTGGCGGCCTGCTGGCTCCGCTGGACAACCTGCACGCCGATTCGCTGGATCTGGACCGGCTGACCAGACGGATGGCCGAGGGCACGGTGCGCGAGGTGGTCATGGCCCTTGGCACCACCGTGGAGGCGGAAAACACCGCCACCTACATCCGCAACATGATCGCCCGGCAGTATCCGCAAGTGCGCGTGACGCGCCTTGCCCAGGGCATTCCGCTGGGGTCCGAGGTCAAGTTCATGGATCGGGAGACGCTGCGGCAGTCCATGCAGTACCGCCAGGACCTCTAGGCTCGAAAAGGTCCTTTTGTCCCCCGGCTGCGTCAGGCTCGCTCCGTGCGAAGGTCGCTAAGGAAGCGCTCTGCGGTCGCCATCCGTAATGCTCGCGCGAGTGCTCGCATAACGGCTGCCGCATTCCCCTCGCCCGGAACTCGCCTTCCTTGCCGGAGAACGAAAACCCGGCAGTGTGCCTGCTTCGTCCTGAATGCTCTCGGCCGCTCCATCTGGAAAAGTCTGTCAGCGGCAAACAGGGCTGATCACACAACAACCCCCGCCCGCCTTCCTTGCGAAGCCGGGCGGGGTTGTTCATGGGCGAATGTCGCGCGGGGCTACGCCGCCGTATCGTTGACGTCGGCGTCGGGCATGGCGCTGCCCGAAGCGGTCAGGCACCGGGCCTCGATGCGCTGGGCCGCGCACTGGGCCAGCTCGCCCACGGTGCACAGCAAAAGGCGCCCGCGCTCGAAGTGTTCCACCGGGGCATCGCAGGTGCGCAGTTCACGCAGTGCGGGCAGGGCCTCTGGCGCGGACAGCACGCCAAGGGCCC
>NZ_VRYY01000412.1 GCF_015731765.1 Nitratidesulfovibrio oxamicus | reverse complement strand
CGGCGCGCGCTGCCAGCGCGGTCCGGTTGCGGGCAAGGGCGGCGGCGGTTTCCGGCGCGTCGGCGCGGCCATTCAGGTCGCACATGTCGGCCACCAGGCGCACCTCTGCGCACTTCTGTCTGGCAAAGGCCAGCCACTGCGCCACTTCCGGATCCAGCCCGGTTTCCGCGTCAAGGTCCACGGGGGTGTGCAGCAACGAGCAGGACGGGGCCACCCACACCCGGTCCGTGCCAAGGGCGGCCACGGCGGCGCGCACCGGCGCGGCGGCCTTGTCCGCGTCCACGCGCCACACGTTGCGGCCATTGATGACGCCAAGGGAAAGCGCAATGCCGGATTGTGGCAGGCCGGAATCGACGGGCTGCCGTGCGGCGGCGCGGGTCAGGATGTCCAGCGCCGGTGCCAGGTCTTCCGGGCCGCGCACCAGGTCCAGATGCACCACGTCCACAGGAAGGGAGAGCGCCACGGGCAGGTTGTCAGCCACCGGGGCGAAGTAGCTGGCCAGCAGCAGGGTGGCGTCCGGTACCGCCACGCGCAGCCGGGCGTAAGCGGGCACGAAGCGCGAGCGGATGTCATCCGGACCGCTTCCAAGGTCCAAAGACAGGATGGGCTCGTCCAGTTGGATCAGCGGGCAGCGGGTGGCCACGTCGCGCAGCAGCGCGCCGTAGGCGTCGAGCAGGGCGGGCAGCAGCGACCAGCGGGTGCCGCCGTCCACGCGCTTGGACAGCCACAGGAAGGTCATGGGGCCGGGCAGCACCGCCTTGGGGGTGAAGCCCGCCGCCAACGCCTCGTCAAGCTGGGCCAGCAGGGGGGCGGCGTCGGGCGCGAAGGTGGTGGCCGCGTCCAGTTCCGGGACCAGGTAATGGTAGTTGGTGTCGAACCACTTGGTCATTTCCAGCGGGGCCACGGGGTGGTCGCCGCCTTGCCCGCGCGCCATGCGGAACATCAGGTCGATGTCGCGCGGGGCATCGCCGTTGCGGAAGCGCGGGGGGATGACGCCCAGCAACAGGGCGGCGTCCAGGATGTGGTCGTACAGGGCGAAGTCGCCCACGGGCACCACGTCGATGCCCGCCTCGCGCTGGAGGGTCCAGTTGCGCAGGCGGATGGCGCGCGCGGAGTCCTCCAGTTGCTGCCGCGTGGCGGCGCCTTTCCAGTAGTCCTCGACGGCCTTTTTCAGTTCACGGTTGCCGCCGATGCGCGGAAAACCAAGGGTGTGGGTACGCATTGCCACCTCCGGAATGCGTGAAGACAGGTGAGAGCGATTCGCGAGCGCGCGCCCGTGCAACGGGCGGGCGCATGCCGGGGTCCGGTTCGCGCGGCCTTGGGCGGTGTGCGGAGGGGACGTCTTCCGACTGACGGGCGGTGGGTGAAAGGCCCCGTAACCACGCGAACGCCCTTGCGAGGGACGTCGCGCGTTGCGGGGCCGTGGCCCGCGCTCTTCCCGCCCTGCCGTGTCCGGTTGCCCCTTGCCGTGCAGGCAAGGGGAGAGCCGGAAGGGCAGTGGCGGTGGACGCGGGCGGCATGCCCGAACACGGCAGCGCGCCTGTACCGGATTCGCACCGGTTTCCGTTTCCCTTCCACGTCCGAGCATGCAGCGGTCTGCGTTGCCCGGGGATGATAACATCACTAAATCAGCAAATACTGATATAGTAATGTCGTGTCAAGCGTGGGAAGGAGCTTTGTCAGCAGATTGCTCTTTGCCGCCACAGGCTGTTGAGAACTCCAAATCGCACGAAGGGAAGGACTCCGTTGGAAAAGGAGCCTCTTCCGCCGCCTCTGCCAAAAAATGTTCTGTTGTGTTCATTGGATATTGCGCAACCATAAAATATGGGGTTCCAAGGGGCGGCGGCCCCTTGGCCGCCGGAGGCGTTCAAAAAGCAGACGTTATGGATAAGCTGAAACGGCCCGCCGCACCGGGTGGTGCGACGGGCCGTCAATGAATGCAGCGGAGTGCGGGCGTTTCGGCGGGCTACTTGCGGTACATGGCCCCGGTGGCCGCGCTGGTTACCTGACGGGCGTAGCGGCGCAGCAGGGGTGAAGTGACCGGCTTTTCCAGCGGCACGAAGGCTTCGCGCCGGGCGGCCAGTTCCGCCTCGTCCACCAGCAGGTCCAGCCTGCGGGCGGGGATGTCGATGAGGATGCGGTCGCCTTCCCTGACCAGCCCGATGTTGCCGCCGTCGGCGGCTTCCGGCGAGACGTGGCCGATGGCCGCGCCGCGCGTGCCGCCGCTGAAGCGGCCATCGGTGATCAGGGCCACGTCC
>NZ_VRYY01000411.1 GCF_015731765.1 Nitratidesulfovibrio oxamicus | reverse complement strand
CGCCGGGGCGGGGAACATGGCGGTGACGCGTTGCGTGTTTGCCGCGATGCAGGCAGGGCCAGCCGGGGTGCCGCACCCGGGAAGGGGCCGCGCATGCAAGGGGCCGGGTGCGCATGCGCACCCGGCCCGTGGAATGTCTGCCTGGTCACCCGCGCAAGCGGGGAGCGGTGGCGCGCTGCTAGAGCGACAGCGCGTCTGCCTGTTCCAGGCTGCCCGCGCCTTCCGCCGTCCAGCCGCCTTCCTCGGCGGCGGGCACGCCCGACGCGGCAAGTATGGGCCCCACCATCTTGGTCAGCACGCCCTTGGGGCCGGATTCCACCCAGCGGCGCACCCCGGCGTTCCACTGGTTGGTCACGGTGGCGATCCACTGTACAGAGGACGTCATCTGCCGGGTCATGACCTCGTGCAGGGATTCGCCGTCGGTGACGGCCTGGCCGGTCACGTTGCAGTACACGGCAAAGCGCGGGCGCGACCAGGTGGCCGTGCGCATGGCCCTGGCCAGTTCCTTTGCCGCCTCGTCCATGAGCGGGCTGTGGAAGGCCCCGCTGACGGGCAGGACGAGCGCGCGGCCCTTGCGGTCCTTGACCCTTGCGGCGGCATCCGCAATGGCGTCACGCGTGCCGGACAGCACCAGCTGGCCGGGCGTGTTGTAGTTGGCGATGCGGATCATCTGTCCGGTGGCTTCGGCGGCCTCCGCCACAACGGCGGCCACGTCGGCCTGCGAAAGCTTGAGCACGGCGGCCATGGCCCCCTTGCCGTCGGGGTCTGCCTCGGCCATCAGGCGGCCGCGCAGGGCCACCAGTTCCAGGGTGCTGTCCACGGAAAGCGCCCCGGATGCGGCGGCAGCCGCGTATTCGCCAAGGCTGTGCCCGGCGGTGCAGGACGGAGTGACGCGCCCGGCAAGGCGCAGCCACAGGGAAAGGTTGACCACGGTAAGCGCGGGTTGCAGGTTGCGGGTATCGGCCATGGCCTTGTCGTCGCCGCCGTCCCAGTAGATTTCGCGCAGGGGCAGGCCGCTTGCGCGTTCGGCCTTCTTCCACAGGTTCATGGCCTCGGGCATGGCGTCGGCCACGTCGCGGCCCATGCCGGGTTCCTGCGAGCCCTGGCCGGGGAACAGGAGGGCGATGTCGGTACGGTTCATTGGGTGTCGCTCCAGACGTGGGAATGGTGCCGGGTGCGTACCGGCTGTGTTGTGCGGTATCGTGCGGGGCGGACGCGGTGGCCGTCCCCCTCAGGACGGTGCGCGGCGGTGCCGGGCGCGGGCGCGTGGCACGTTCGCTGTCCGTTCGCTGCCCGTTCGCTGCATAGTCAAACACGCGCGTGGACGCAAGTGGTGCTGTCGTTTTCGCCCGCGCGGCCCAATGCGGAGGGGGCGGGCATGGGATGGCACGGGGGACCTGGAGGCGGTTCGACGCGTGCCGCCCCTCCCCTTGCCGCATCCGTTATCGCATCCATTGCCGCTTGCCAGCGCGCGCCGGGGCGGCTACAAGGCCGCCAACTCCCGCATCCGGCGCGCCGCGCCGACGGGATCACCATCAGGAGACGCCCATGCCCCCCGCAGCTGTCCACGTATCGTTGAAGGAACTGTCCCGACTGTGCGCCGAGGCCGGGTTCGGTCCCGACAGCGTGCCCGAGGCCGCGCAGAAGTCCCTGGCGGGCTATCTGGAACTGCTGATGAAGTGGAACCGGGTCATGAACCTGGTGGGTACGCACACCTGGCAGGCCACCTTCCGCACCCTGATCGTGGACAGCCTGCACCTGGCGCGTTTTCTGCGCACGCTGCCCCTGCCCGAGGCTCCGGAAACGTGGGACCTGGGCGCGGGAGCAGGGCTGCCGGGCATTCCCCTGCGCGCGGTGTGGCAGGCGGGCGCCTATCATCTTGTGGATGCGCGCGAGAAGCGCACCCTGTTCCTGTCCAACGTGCTGGCCCGCCATCCCCTGCCGGGCACCGTGGTGTTCCGGGGCAGGGTGGAGGAATTCATGCCCACGCGGCCCAAGGCGGATTGCGTGGTAAGCCGCGCCTTTCTGCCCTGGCCGGAGGTGCTGGAACTGGTGCGCGGCCATGTGGCCCCCGGTGGCATGGTGGTGTTTCTGGCCAACGAAGGCGCGCCCGCAAGCCTGCCCCCGGGCTGGAGGGTGGCTGCACGGGCGGAATACGGGGTGCAGGCCCCGCCGCCGCACGGCGCGGGCGGGATAACCGGGCGGTCCGGCCTCAACGGACACGGTGGGCGGGCCGGGCGAGTCGGACGGGACGTGACCG
>NZ_VRYY01000410.1 GCF_015731765.1 Nitratidesulfovibrio oxamicus | reverse complement strand
ATCGGGCGCGGGGGCCGCACCGCCGGAACCGATGGCCGGGGCGGCCTCGACCATGCGCGCGGCCAGGCCGGACGGGACGCCGGTCAGCTGGCCGGTCAACATGTTGGACACCGGGGCGAGCAGCAAACCGATCGGGAAGCCGGACATGGGAACCCCTGCCCACCAGGCTGGATGCTGATGGGGCTTGTCCCATATCTAGGCAGCGGATGCGACGGGCGCGTGGCGGCGGGGTGACGATCCGGCGGCAGCCCGGATCAGCCCGGGTCAATCCGGATCAGCTCGGATCAGTCCGGATCAGTCCAGTCCAGCCCGGGTCAGCCCGGACCAGTCCAGTCCAGTCCGGACCAACGAGAAAGGCCCGACCGCCAAGCCCGCTGGCTGGCCCGCCGGGCGGAAGGTCGTCACTCCTCTCCGGACCCTTCGGCCTTTTCAGCCCTACCGGTCCCCCGGGTGGATGCCCGGGTACCAGGCAGGGGCTCACCGGGCGCTCAGGGCCGCGTGTCCAGCAGTTCCAGCACGGTATCGGCCAGCCCGGCCCCGCCCTCCGTTTCGGGCCGGTCGCGGTAGGTGTAGCGCACCCGCAGCCATGGCCGGTCGATACGGATCAGCCGGTCGAGGCGCACCGGCGTGCCCAGCAGTACAAGGTCGCAGGGGGTGGCGTTGATGGTGGCTTCCAGGTCGTCCAGTTGCCTGCGCGAATAGCCCATGGCGGGCAGGGCCTTGCCCAGGTGGGGGTAGTTCTCGAACACCTGCTTCAGCGAGCCCTGCGCATACGGGCGCGGATCGGCGATGCGGCCCGCGCCGTGCATCTCCGCCGCCGCCTCGGCAGCGCCGAAGGGCAGGCCGCCGTGGGTCAGGGTGGGGCCGTCTTCCACCAGCAGGACCCGCGCCTTGCGGATGGCGGCGGGGTCGTCCACCTCTACCACGGAGTCCGCCAGCAGCACCCGCGCGGCGGGGTTGGCGGCGGCGATGCTGGCGCGCACCGTGGCCACCTGTTCCGGCGTGGCCGTGTCCATCTTGTTGATCACGGCCACATGGCACATGCGCAGGTTGGTTTCGCCGGGGTGGTAGGTCCGCTCGTGCCCGGCGCGCAGCGGGTCCAGCACGGTCAGATGCACGTCCGGGCGAAAGAAGGGGGTGTCGTTGTTGCCGCCGTCCCACAACAGCACGTCGGCCTCGGCCTGCGCCGCCGCAAGGATGCGCGCGTAGTCCACCCCGGCGAACACGGTGATGCCCGCGTCCACCAGGTGTTCGTATTCCTCGCGTTCTTCCACCGTGCAGTCGGCGGCGTCCATGTCCGCGTGGCTGGCGAAGCGTTGCACAGCCTGCCGCTCCAGGTCGCCGTAGGGCATGGGGTGGCGCACCACCACGGGGCGGATGCCCCGCGCCAGAAACGCCGCGCACAGGTGTCGGGTGACCGGCGACTTGCCGCAGCCGGTGCGCACGGCGGTAACGGCCACCACGGGCTTGTCCGCGCGCAACATGGTGGCGGCGGGCGACAGCAGGCGAAAGTCCGCCCCGGCGGCCAGCGCCAGCGAGGCGGCGTGCATGACCGTTTCATGCGCAACGTCGCTGTACGAAAAGATCACCTCATGCACGTCGTTGTCGCGGCACAGGGTCGTCAGCTCGCGTTCGGCCAGGATGGGCACCCCGTCCGGGTAGCGCGGCCCGGCCAGCGCCGCCGGGTAGCAGCGCCCGTCGATGTCCGGGATCTGGGCGGCGGTGAAGGCCACCACGTGCACGGCGGGGTCGTTGCGCAGCAGCACGTTGAAGTTGTGGAAGTCGCGCCCGGCGGCGCCCATGATCACCACGTTGCGTACCCCAGCGCCGTCGGCGGGCACGGGCGCGCGGCAGGTGGCGGCCAGTTTGGCAGATTGGGCCAGTGTGGCCGGTTTGGCGGGTTTGGCAGATTGGGCCGACTGGGCAGGTTGGCAGGAGTGGTCGTGCTGGTCGGAGAGGACGGGGCTGGCGGCGCGGGATGATCTGGTCATGCGGCGGGCCTCCTTTGGTGGCGGTAGGGGGTAGCTTGCGATGGTCCGGAGTGATTGGACGGGCCCCCCCGTATTCATGCGGGGGATATTTATCATGACATGGCAAGCTACGCGGACGGCGTCAACCCGCGGGCAGGGAGGCCCGCAGGGTTTGCGCAACCCTGCCGCGGTGGTCGTGTCCGGCGGTAGCTGGCAGCTTCCGGCGGCATCCGGTTGCGACCGGCAGCGGGCCCTCGCAAATCGGCGCGGATCGGCGCGGATCGGCGCGGATCGGCGCGGATCGGC
>NZ_VRYY01000420.1 GCF_015731765.1 Nitratidesulfovibrio oxamicus | reverse complement strand
TTCGCGCTGGGGCTGGCGGGCACGGTGCTGGCCCTTGTGGCCGCCCGGCAGCGCCGGGTGTGGCTGGCCACCGGCGCCACCGTGGGCGTCATATTCCTGATGGCGGCCATGCGCGCCGTGCTGCGCGACGCCTGGCTGGCCCCGCACCTGGACGCCTCCATGGCCCGGGCGGCGGCGACCCCTGTGGTTCCCCCGATGGTCGGGCAGGACGGCGCGGCGGCGTTGTTCGTGGTGTCGCTGGTGGCGGGCATAGCTGCCGTATGGTGGCTGGTGGTCATCGCCCGCCGCAGCGGAAAGGAGGCGTAGGCCATGCAGTATCCGGTCTGGCAACTGCCGGTGAACGGCGGCCTGCTCATCGCGCTGATTTCGGTCATCCACGTGTTCGTGGCCCAGTTCGCCGTGGGGGGCGGGTTCTTTCTGGTCATGGCCGAACGCAAGGGCCACGCGGAAGGCAACAACGAGATATTGCAGTGGGTGAAGCGGCACAGCCGGTTCTTCGTGCTGCTCAGCATGGTTTTCGGCGGGGTGACCGGGGTGGGCATCTGGCTGATCATCTCGCTGGTCAGCCCTGCGGCCACCTCGCAACTGGTGCACCTGTTCGTGTACGGCTGGGCCACGGAGTGGGTGTTCTTCCTGGGCGAGATAGCGGCGCTGCTGGTGTACTACTACACCTTCCAGCGCTGCATCTCGGGCCGCATGAGCAAAAAGGACCACATGGCGACGGGCTGGCTGTACGCGCTGTTCGCCTTCCTGTCGCTGTTCATGATCAACGGCATCATCGGGTTCATGCTTACCCCCGGCGAATGGCTGCGCACCGGCAACTTCTGGGACGGGTTCTTCAACCCCACCTTCTGGCCCGCGCTGGTGTTCCGCTTTGCCCTGTGCCTGCTGCTGTCCGGCCTGTTCGCCATGATCACGGCACTGCGCATTCCCCACCCGGAAACGCGCGAGGCCATGGTCCGCTGGTCGGCCAAGTGGGTGTGCCTGCCGTTCATCGGGCTGCTGCTGGGCGCGGCATGGTACTTCGCGGCGTTGCCCCCGGCACAGCAGGCCATGATCCTGCGCCGCACCGACGACATCCGGCCCTTCGCCCTGGCCTGGCCGGTGGTGACGCCGCTGCTGTTCCTGGGCGGGCTGGCCTTTTTCGTGAAGGCAAGCGGCAGGGCGCGGGCCGTGCTGGCGGGCGTGGTGCTGCTGCTGGGCCTTGCCCAGGTGGGGGCCTTCGAGTGGGTGCGCGAGACGGGGCGCCGCCCGTGGGTCATCCACGGCTACATGTACTCCAACGGCATCCGCGCGGCGGACGTGGAGCGCATGCAGCGCGACGGCGCGCTGTCGCTGACCGCCTGGGCGGGCACGCGCCAGGTCACCGACGCCAACCGCCTGGACGTGGGGCGGTTCCTGTGGGCGCAGCAGTGTTCCAGCTGCCACGGCATGGGCAACCCCATGCTGGACATGGTGCCGCGCGCGGCCAGACGCGGTGTGGCCGGGCTGGAGGCGCAACTGGCCGGGCAGGGCAAGCTGTTGCCCTACATGCCGCCCTTCTGCGGCACCCCGGCGGAGCGCAACGCGCTGGCGACCTACATTGCCCACGAAGTGGAGCGACGACTTTCCAAATAATCCTTTCGTCCGTTGGCCTCGTCAAACTTCGCCTGCCATGGCGGTCGAATACGAGAAGAGTACGCGCTGCGGTCCCCATCCGTGACGCTCGAAGACCCGCATAGCGGCTGGGGCACTCCCTCATGGCAGACTCGTTTTCCTTGCCAATGAAAGAAAATCCTAATTTGGAACCAAAGTCTGGACCCCCGGACATGTATTTGTGAGCTTTCGGCAGCAACGACGCAGGGAGATGCGACGATGAACAAGACCGACAACCGCCTGACCGAGAACCTGTTCCGCGTGTGGCTGATCGTGGTGGCCGTGTTCGCGGTGGGATTTCTGGGCGCGCAACTGTTCGCGCCGTCCATGCGGCCCGCCGTCAAACCGGCGGGGCCGGGCCAGAATGTTTCCGGCCAGAACGCCACGGCTCCGCAGGGTGGGACCGTGGCCGACACAGGCTACGGGCAACTGGTCACCGACGTGCCCCCGTTCGACCCCGGCAAGGCCGGGCACGTGCTGGTGGCGTGGAGCAGGCAGGGCATGCAGCACGTCACCGACGCGGAACCCGCGTGGACCCTGCTGCCCCCCGGCTCCACCCTGCGGGCGCAACTGGTGCATCGCGGCCCCGGACCGCAGGCGGTGACCGAGGGGGCGACCCTGACCTGGCGGTTGGACGGCGAGACCAAACCCGTCGCCGCGCAGCCCGCCGCCGTGGCCGATTCCTCGCTCACCCCCGCCGGGCAGGCCGCCACCACGCCCTTCGCAAAATCCGGTGATGCCGCCGCGCAGGCGAAAGCCCCGCAGCTTTCGGGCGAACTGAAGCTGGTGGAAGGCACCACCCTGTACGAGGCCACGGGCATTCCCGTGCTGCCGTATGACGGCGCAGGGGGTCCCGGTGGTGGAAAGGGCGGGTTCAACCCGTACCCCACGGTGACCGTGGAGGCGCGCGATGCCACCGGCGCGTTGCTGGCCACCACCCGCTGCGTGCTGCCGGTGTCTACCGAGATGGGCTGCCGCAACTGTCACGGCGGCGAATGGAAGGTGGGCGGCGTGGCGGGCATTTCTCCGGCCACCGCCGCCGACGTGCTGGAAGTGCACGACCGCATCAACGGTACGGACCTGGCAAAACGGGCCAAGTCCGGCACCACCGTGGTCTGCCGGAGTTGTCATGAACCGCCGGACAAGGCCGACGCAGCCAAGCCCGGCGCAGCGCCATCCGGCAAGCCCGTGCCCCCCAACATGTCCGCCGCCATCCACGGCTGGCACGCCGCCTACATGGGCGGGCGCGGCGCGGATGCCTGCAATTCCTGCCATCCTTCCGCGCCCCAGGGGGCCACCCGGTTCTGGCGCGACTACCACGCGACCAAGGGCCTGGATTGCACCCGCTGCCACGGGGCCATGGAAGACCATGCCCTGTCCCTGCTGCGCAAGGAGCAGGAGGCGGGCAACCCAGCCGCCGAGCGGCTGATGGCGGCCATCACCCCCGTGGCGGTCAAGGATGCGAAAGACATCGCCCCGCGCACCCCGTGGGTGAACCTGCCCGACTGCGCGGGTTGCCACGACTTTGCCGAAAAGCCCAGGTCGGCCACCGCCAGCGCGTTCAACAAGTGGACCGCCGATGCCGCCGGGCTGTACGCCGAACGCACCGACGACACCACCATGCTGCGCTGCCCGGCCTGCCACGGTGCGCCGCACGCGGTGTACCCGGCGCGCAATCCGCTGGGGCGCGACCGCGACAACATCCCCCCCGTGCAGTACCAGCAGTACGCCCGCGCCATGGGTGCTTCCGGCAACTGCTTCGTCTGCCATGGCGAGACGCCGGAATTCTCGGTGCACCATCCCCTGGTGGAACGCAAGACGGTCACCGTCACCGTGCCGCAGGGCGCGAAGCTGACCAAGCCGCGCGTGCCATTCCCTCACGAGGCGCACACCCTCAGCGTGGATTGCGGCACCTGCCATCACAAGGGGTACGTGGACGGCGGCCCCATGAAGTGCGCCAGCAAGGACTGCCACGACGTGGTGGTGGACGCCGAAACCGGCACTCCCAAGGACCGCGGGAACCCACGCTACTTCCGCAACGCCTTCCATGGTGAAGGGCCCAGCTGCAACGCCTGCCACGCCAGGCTGCTCGCTGCGGGCAAGGCGGCGGGGCCTACGGAATGCCGCGACTGCCACAAGGTGAAATCGTAGCCGCCGAGGTCTTTTCGTCCCCTGCAGGGCAGGGGGCGGAAATCCTTGCGGTGTACGCGACACGCATTGCCTGAACGCATCACAGCATCCCGTCGGGGCGTGCGGCATCAGCCGCGCGCCCCGGTTGTTTCCGGCGTCCGCACGCGTCACCATTCTGTCAGGATAGGCATATATAGCTGATAACATGAAGGAAAAGCTCTTCCAATATCTGCATGGTGTGGTATGCATGAAATGCTGGGCGTCAGCTTGCACGGGGCGGCATGCCGTTTCCCGCCCGCGCCCGGCGCGCACCTTCCGCGCGTAACCCGCATCTTTCGTCAGGAGGCACACCATGAAAATGAACCGGCGGGGCTTCATCAAGCTCGCTGCCACGGGCACCGTGGCCGCCGCGTTCGGGGGGCTGGGCATCAGCCTTGCCCCGGTCGCGGTTCATGCCGAAGGGTTGGCCATCGACAAGGCCACCCTGACCACGTCCGTCTGCTGCTACTGCGCCGTGGGCTGCGGCCTGCTGGTCTGGACCGACCCCGCAACCGGACGCACCATCAACATCGAAGGCAACCCGGATCACCCCACCAACGAAGGCACCCTGTGCCCCAAGGGGTCGTCCATCTGGCAGACCACGGAGCAGAGCCAGCGCATTACCAAGGTGCTGTACCGCGCCCCCGGCAGCGACAAGTGGGAGGAAAAGTCGTGGGACTGGGCGCTGCCGCGCATCGCACGCAAGATCAAGGACACCCGCGACGCCTCGTTCGAGGCCCTCAACGACAAGGGGCAGCCGGTCAATCGCACCCGCGCCATGGCCTCCGTCGGGTCCGCAGCCATCGACAACGAGGAGGGCTGGCTGCTGCAAGCCATGCACCGCTCCCTCGGCCTGGTGTACCTGGAGAGCCACGCCCGCATCTGACACAGTTCCACTGTGGGGGCTCTGGCAGAGTCCTACGGACGCGGCGCGATGACGAATCACTGGATCGACCTCAAGAACAGCGACGTGTTGCTGATCATGGGCAGCAACGCGGCGGAAAACCATCCCATCTCGTTCAAGTGGGTCACCCGCGCCCAGCAGCGCGGGGCAACGCTGATCCACGTGGACCCGCGCTTCACGCGCACCTCGGCCAAGGCCGACGTGTACGCGCCCATCCGCTCGGGCACGGACCTGGTGTTCTTTGGCGGGCTGATCAAGCACATCCTGGATAACGAGCTGTATTTCAAACAGTACGTGGCGGACTACACCAACGCCTCGTACCTTGTGGGGCCGGACTACGACTTCAAGGACGGCCTGTTCTCCGGCTTCAACCCGCAGACGGCCAGCTACGACCGCAAGAAGTGGAATTTCGTCACCGACGACAAGGGCGTGACCCTGAAGGACCCCACCCTGAAGGATCCGCGTTGCGTCTTGCAGGTCATGCGCCGCCACTATGCCCGCTACGACCTGAAGACCGTGGTGAATGTCACCGGCATGCCCGAGGACAAGGTGCTGGCGGTGTGGAATGCCTTCGCGTCCACCGGCAAGCCGGACAAGGCGGGCACCATCCTGTACGCCATGGGCCAGTGCCAGCACACCGTGGGCGTGCAGAACATCCGCGCCCTGTCCATGATCCAGATGCTGCTGGGCAACATCGGCATCGCGGGCGGCGGGGTCAACGCGCTGCGCGGCGAATCCAACGTGCAGGGCACCACGGACATCGCCCTCTTGTGCGACAACCTGCCCGGCTACCTGCCCATTCCCCGGGCCATCTGGGCCGACTACGACGCCTACGTGAAGGCGGGCACCCCGGTCACGGCGGATCCGCAAAGCGCCAACTGGTGGTCCAACCTGGACAAGTACGCGGCGTCCCTGCTGAAAGCCATGTACCCCACGGCGGATCACAAGGAAGCGTACACCTGGCTGCCCAAGATCGACGACACCAAGGTTGTGGAATACTCTTGGCTGTCGCTGTTCGAGCGCATGTACAACGGCGGCTTCAAGGGCGCATTCGTGTGGGGGCAGAACCCCTGCGCGGGCGGGGCCAACGCGGGCAAGAACCGCAAGGCCATGGCCAAGCTGGACTGGGCGGTGATGGTCAACCTGTTCGAGAACGAGACCTCGCTGTTCTGGAAGGGCCCGGGCGTGAACCCCAAGGACGTGAAGACCGAGGTGTTCTTTCTGCCCGCGTGCATGAGCGTGGAAAAGGACGGCTCGGTGGCCAACTCCGGCCGCTGGCTGCAATGGCGCGAAAAGAGCGCCAGGTTCATGGGCGATTCCATGAGCGACGGCGACATCGTAATCCGGCTGTTCGAGGAAGTGCGCAAGCTGTACAAGGCAGAGGGCGGCAAGCATCCGGAGCCCATCCTGAACCTGGATACCGCCTACCTGAAGGACGGGGCGTACGACGCCAGCGCGCTGGCCAGGCGGCTCAACGGTACCTTCATGAAGGACGTGACCATCGCGGGCAAGGAATGGAAGGCGGGTCAGCAGGTGCCCGGATTCGCCGCGTTGCAGGCCGACGGCTCCACCGCCTGTGGCTGCTGGATATTCTCCGGTTGCTACACCGAGCAGGGCAACATGATGGCCCGGCACGACCGCACCCAGACCCCGGAACAGGCGGCCATCGGCCTGTTCCCCAACTGGTCGTACGCCTGGCCCGCCAACCGGCGCATTCTGTACAACCGCGCCGGGGTGGACCAGACGGGCAAGCCCTTCGACCCCAAGCGGGCGGTCATTGCCTGGAACGGCGAAAAGTGGATGGGCGACGTGCCCGACGGCGGATGGAAGCCCGGCGAGAAGCTGCCGTTCATCATGGTGCGCGAAGGGCGCGGCCAACTGTTCGGACCGGGGCGCGTGGATGGCCCCCTGCCGGAACACTACGAACCCTTCGAAAGCCCGCTGGCGGGCAACCCCCTGTCGCCGCAGCGGGTAAACCCCACGGCCCTGCACTTCGCCCACGAGGAAAAGGCCGTGCGCGACCCGCGCTTCCCCTACGTGTGCACCACCTACCGGGTGACCGAGCAGTGGCAGTCCGGCACCATGACCCGCAAGACCGCGTGGCTGAAGGAAATGCAGCCCGACGGCTTCTGCGAGATGAGCCGCGAACTGGCGGCGCAACTGGGCGTGCAGAACGGCGACCAGGTGGTGCTGGAATCGGTGCGTGGCAAGGTGCAGGTGGTGGCCATCGTCACCCCGCGCCTGAAGCCGTTCACCGTCATGGGAGAAACCGTGCACCAGGTGGGCATTCCCTGGCAGTTCGGCTGGGGCCAGAAGAAGAACGCCACGTTCGATTCGGCCAACCTGCTGTCGCCTTCGGTGGGCGATCCCAATACCGGGATTCCCGAAACCAAGGTCTTCATGGTCAACGTCCGCAAGGTCCAGCCCGGGAAGCAAGGGTAGGTGAGTCATGAGCGAGAACAAGGGCAAGACCTTCTTCATCGACCAGACCCGCTGCACCGCCTGCCGGGGCTGCCAAGCCGCGTGCAAGCAGTGGAAGAAGCTGGCCGCCGACGAAACGGTGAACACCGGAAGCTACCAGAACCCGCCGGACCTCAACGGGCACACCTTCAAGCTGGTGCGCTTCAACGAGGTGGAGGTGGACGGAAAGCTGAAGTGGGTGTTCTTTCCCGAACAATGCCGCCACTGTCTGGAACCGCCGTGCAAGATGATGGCGGACGCCTTCATCCCCGGGGCCATCATCCAGGACGAGGCCACCGGCGCGGTGCTCTACACGGAAAAGACGAAGGAACTGGACTACCAGACCATCCGCGAGGCCTGCCCCTACGACATCCCCCGCAAGGAGGAAACGACCGGGCTGCTCACCAAGTGCAACATGTGCATCGACAGGGTGCGCGCGGGCATGCTGCCCGCCTGCGTCAAGACCTGCCCCACGTACACCATGCACTTCGGTGACCGCGACGAGATGCTGGCCATTGCCCGCGCACGGCTGGCCGAGGTGCAGAAGACATCCCCGGCGGCCCTGCTGGCCGATTCCGACCTGGTCCGGGTACTGTACCTGTGCGAGGTGCACCCCAGCCACTACCACCATCACATGGTGGCGGACGCGGGCGGCGCAACGGACCGCATCGGCCCGTTCAGCCGTCGGGCGCTGCTGGCCATGCGGCCATTGCGGATGGGGTAGGACCATGCCCGGAGCGGCGGCGACATCCGCTGCCTTCGGCGAATGCAGGCAAGACAGACGGGCCGCCCGCGCGATGCGGGCGGCCCGTTGCTTGTTCCGGCGGCGGATTGCGGGGCCTACCCCGCCTTGCGCGCAACGAAGGCGCAACGCCCCTTGTCCTGCCCGTCCGTCGGCAGGTTCATGAATTCATTCAGCAGGATATCGCAGGAAAGGCCGCGCAGCATGTCTGCCACCCGCTCCGGCGGGTGCGAGTCGTAAAAGAATTCCCGACCGAACATGGTGTCGGTGAAGGCCGGGTGGGCGGACCCGCCGACGGTGAGCATCAGCCTTCCGCCGGGGTACAGGGCCCGCACGGCCCCGGCCAGGATGTCCGCGTGGCGCGCGCGGGGGATGTGGAACAGGCAGTCCCACAGGATGACGGCGTGACAGGCCATGTCGAAGGGGTAGGCTTCCAGCGTCGTGACCAGCCACCGGGCCTGCGGAAAGTGCTGGCGGGCCAGTTCGATCATGGCCGGGGACTGGTCGATGCCCAGCACGTCGCAGCCTCGATGCAGCACGTACTCGGCCATGGGACGCCCGGTTCCGCAGCCAGCGTCCAGCACCAACGGGCGTGCCGCATGCTCATGGCCGGTGCCGGACACGGCTGGGGCGATCCCTTCCAGCAGCAGGTCCAGGTATACTTGCTCGCGGCCATAAAAGGCATGGCGCGCCGTGTTCCACTGCGGGGCCACGGCGTCGTAGGATGTCAGGTTCAGCGTGTCGGGGGGATGCGGTGCGGTGTGGCGCGGCATGCCGGACGGGGGACAGGGGGCCATCTGCTAGCGCAGCTTGCGCAGCAGCCGGTAGAATTGCGCGCGCGAAAGCCCCGAAAGCTGTTGGGCCTTGACCATGTCGCCGCCCGCGTAGGCCAGCAGGTTCTGGAAATAGTCCACGGCGGCGCGTTCCAGCGCCACGTCGCGGTAGGTCATCCAGGTGGGGATGGAGAGCCCCGCCAGGGGCAGGTCCTGCGAAGCGACCTCGGCGTGGTCTCCGGATGTCATGTGGCCCGTGTGGTCGGCGCGCATGCCTTCGGCGGTGGCGCGCAGATGACGGACCCGGATGTGTTCCGGCAGGTGCGCAGGGTACAGGGTGCGCACGCCGTCCGCGAAGGCGATCATGGTTTCCATGGTGTTGCGCAACTCGCGCACGTTGCCCGGCCAGTGCTGGGCGCCAAGGGCCCGCAGCAGTTCCTGGGTCAGGATGCGCGAGGGCAGGTTGTTGCGTTCGCAGTACTGGTGCACGAAATGTTCGGCCAGGGGGCGCAGGTCGTCCTCTCGCTGGCGCAGGGGGGGCAGGGCGATGTGCATGGACCGCACCCGGTACAACAGATCCTCGCGAAATTCGCCCCGTCGTACCATCAGTTGCAGGTCGCGGTTGGTGGCGGCCAGCAGCCGGAAGTCGCCTTCCACTTCCTGCCTGCCGCCCACGGGGCGGAAGCGCCGCTCCTGCAACGCGCGCAGGAAAGTCTTTTGCAGGTTGGGCGATAGTTCGCCGATCTCATCCAGAAACAGCGTGCCGCCCGAGGCCTGACGGATCAGCCCTTCGGCGTCGCGGTCGGCCCCGGTGAAGGCCCCGCGCACATGGCCGAACAACACGCTTTCGGCCAGGTTTTCCGGCAGGGCGGCGCAGTCCACCACCACAAAGGGGCGTCCGGCCCGGTCGCTGTTCTCGTGGATGGCCCGCGAGGCCAGTTCCTTGCCGGTGCCCGTCTCGCCGGTGATAAGCACCGGCACGTCGCTGCGCGCCGCCTTGGCCACCAGGTCCAGACAATCCATGAAGGCGGGGCTGGTGCCCACGAGCCCAGCGGGGTTGAACGGCCGCCCCTGCTGGGCGGTACGGGCCAGCTTTTCGTTGCGGAATTCCAGTGCCCGCAGGATGGCCAGGCGGATGGCGCTGACCGGCGCGCCCTTGGTGATGTAGTCCCACGCGCCGTTGCGCACGGCCATTTCTGCGGACTGCTCTGCATCCGCGCCGGTGATGATGATCACCTCGGGCCGGGGGGGTGATGCCACGAACCGGGGCAGCGCCTCCAGCCCGTTGCCGTCGGGCATCATCACGTCCAGCAGCACCACGTCGCCGAAACCCGCGTCCGCATGGGCCAGTCCGTCGGCCAGCGAAGCGGCGCGCAACGGGACGTGGCCCATGTCCTCGGCAAGGTCGGCCAGGGTTTCCGCCACCAGCGGATCGTCGTCTATGATGAGGATTTCAGGCATCTCTATAGCTTTACGACTTTTGCACCAAGAAAAGCAAGTGATTCCGTAATTCATCGGTAGTGAACGGCTTCGTGATAAGGAAAAGGCCGGAATTTTCAAGTTCTTCCGGTGGGATGTCGCATTCGTTGCCGGTGCACAGCACCAGCGGCAGCGCAAACCCGTGCGCGCGGATGGCCCGGGCCAGTTCCGGGCCGGAACTGCCGGGCATGCGCAGGTCCAGCAGGGCCACGTCGTAGCGGCCCGCCGCCAGCAGCCGCAAGGCGTCTTCCGCATCGTTGGTGCCCGTCGAGCGGTGGCCGAGGGCATGCAGCATTTCCGCCACGGACTGGCGGAAGTCGTGCTCGTCGTCCACCACCAGTACATGCAGTGGGCGTTCCTGCGGCATGTCTGGTTCGTGTTCCGGCACGGCGACTGCGGGGGCGGCCCCTGCGCCCGTCGTGTCCGGCATGTCGGCAAGGGGCAGCAGTACGTCGAAGCGCGCCCCTGATCCGGCAGGGAGCGGGCGCGCACCGTGCCGCCATGCTTGCGGATGATGCCGTGCACCATGCTGAGCCCAAGGCCCGATCCCATGCCCTGCGGCTTGGTGGTGAAGAACGGTTCGAATACCCGTTCCAGTTGGGCGGCTGTAATGCCATGGCCGGAATCGGCCACCGAAAGGCACACGTACAGTCCGGGCGACAATTCCGGGTAGCCGCGCAGCACCTCGTCGCCGCCAAGGTTCAGCGTTTCCAGGGAAACGTCCAGCACGCCGCCGTCGGGCATGGCATGCACGGCATTGGTGCACAGGTTCAGCAACACCTGGTGGATCTGGGTGTTATCGGCATGTACCGGCAACGGGGAGGCAGGCAGCAGGGTGCGCAGGGTGACGCTGGCCGGGATGGACGGTTTGACCAGTTGCAGGGCGTCGGCCACGGTGCGGCACAGGTCCAGGGTGACGTAGGGTTCGTCCGCCGGACGACCGAAGGTCAGCAACTGGCGCACCACGTCGCGCGCCCGCAATGCGGCGCGCAGGATGCGGTCGGCACGGGTGGCGGCCCTGCCGGTAAGCCCCGTGTCGCGCAGCATCTCGATATTGCTCAGGATTACGCCAATGATGTTGTTGAAATCGTGGGCAATGCCCCCGGCCAGGGTGCCCACGGCCTCCATCTTCTGGGCCTGGCGCAACTGTCGCTCCAGGGCGACCTCGTGGGCCACGTCCTCTGCCAGCCAGGCCACCCGGTGCACGCGGCCCTTCTCGTCGGTGATGGGGTACAGGGAGTGGTCGAAAATGTGGATGTCCCGCGCGTCCCGGAACGTGGCCGGGGTTGCGGTGGTTACCACGCTGGTCAGCACATCGTGACGCCTGCTGCGCAGGTCTTCGGGAAAGTAGTCACCCAGCGTGCGGCCCAGCATGGCCTCCGGGGTGGAGCCCAGTCGCCCGGCACCGGTGGCGTTGCAGGCCAGCACCCGGCCTGAAGGATCAAGCAGGAAGGCGCTGAGTCGCGGGGCGTTGAGCAGGGCGCGCAGGTTGGCCTCGCTCTCGCGCAGCGACTGCTGCTGCACGATCCGGGCAAAGGCGCTGCCGCCCTGTGCGGCCACGGCTTCCACATGGTGGCGGGCCGCCTTGTGCATGGGGGCGGGACCGCGCGTACCCGCCAGCAGGCAGGCCACGGGCCGGCCCGCGTGCACCACGGGCAGCAGGTGGGCGCAGCAGATGGACGAGGCAACGGCCAGCGCGTCCAACTCCTTGTCACCGGTAAGCGTGCAACTCGAGCCTTGTTCCGGCGGTATTTCGGGCACGGGGCGGCCCGCCTCCATCAGGCGCGAGGCAGGCGTGCCGGAGGGCAGGCGGCGTACCCTGGCCAGCGCCGCCTGATCGAAGCCGTGCGCCGCCACCAGCCGCCATTCGTGCCGTGCCTCTTCGTCCGGAAGTTCCACGCGCAGCCATGCCGCGCCCGCGTCCACGCTTTCGGCGCGCAGGGCGGTGCGCAGGCACAGCCCCAGGCAGTCCTCCACCGTGGTGGTGATGCCGAGCGCCAGCAGCAGGTCGCGTTGCAGGCGCAGCAATTCGTCGCGCTGACGCTGCTCGGTGACGTCCTGGACCATGCCGTGCATCATCACCGGCGCCCTGTGCCCCGTGCGCGCCGGGGTGTCGAAAGTTACCTGTTGCCGGGCGTGACGATACTGCCCCGAGGGGCCCAGGTAGCGGTATTCAACGAGGGTGTCGGCCCGATGGTGCATGGCGTGATGCAGTTGCCTGGCCGTCCGCGTCCTGTCTTCCGGGTGGATGCATTCGAAGAACCGCGCGAACGAAGGAGCCTCTGCCGTCACGGGAAAACCGAACATCCGGAACAGGTTGTCCGACCATTGGCCCTGACCGGTTTCCAGGTCGCGCCAGTAGCTGCCCAGCAGCCCGATGCGCTCGCCGTGCTCCAGCAGGTCGCGGCTGCGGCGCAGGGCCAGTTCGGCCCGGCGGCGTTCGGCCACTTCGTGCCGCAGCAACTGGTTGGCGCGACGCAACTGGGCGGTACGCTTGCGGATGCGGTTGTCCAGGCCGCGCAGGGCCCGACGCGTGACTTCTGCGGTGCGGGCAGCCTGCAACAGGTGCGCGGCGGTATGGGCAAGCCCTTCCAGTTGCATGTCGGTGATGGGGTCCAGCGCGGGCAGGTGCACGCCCAGTACCCCGCCGGAAACGCCCTGGTCCAGACGGATGGCGTAGGCGGTGAACATGCCGCAGTCGCAGGACAGGGGCGCATCGGCTTCCGGCGTGGCATGCAGCACCGGGCGTCGGGTGCTGGCCGAGGCGGCGCGGCCTACCGGACCGTGCCGGAAGGGAATGCGGATGATGCGCGGGTCGGGATGGGACTGTCCCGCCGGGGCTGGCTGGTTGCAGTGCGAGGCCGGTTCTTCCACCACCATGTGCAGGCAGGCCGGAGGGGTGCGTGGCGCAGTGGGGCATGGCGCTCCGGCGTGGGGGCATTGGCCGCAGCGGTCGCCCTGCCGGGCCAGCCAGATGCGGCAGGACCCGGCACCGAAGATGGACAGGATCTCCCGCGCCAGCAGGCGCAGCTTTTCCTCCGGCGCGCCACTGTGGATGAGCGCGGCACGCAGATCGTTGAGCCGCTGCACTCTTTCCACGCGCTGCATGGAATCGTGCAGGGACGATACGTCGTGCACCACCGAATGCAGCAGGGTTCGACCGTTCAGCCACACCGGACCGCTGTGCACCTCCACCTCTCGCTCCAGGCCCGACGCAGCCCGGTGGCGGAACCGGAAGGCCGTGCGTTCGCGGCGGAAGGCTTCTGCCATGCGCGCGGCAATCTCGTGTTGGGCCAGGGTGTTGATGGCGGATAAGGGCATGCCTGCCATGCGCTCGCGCGGGTGACCGTAGAAGCGGCAGGCGGCGGGGTTGGCGTCCACGATGGCGCCGTTTTCCGGGTCCACCAGCAGCATGGGGGCCACACTGTGCTCGAAGAGTGGAAGGGGATCATCCCGCCGGTCGATGGGCATCCTTCCGGAATCGGCCTGGCTGCCCGGAGGAGGAAGGGCCTCGGGAGCCGTGGTGGGGGCCGCATCGGGCGAGGGCGCCTGTTCAGCCTGGCGGGCCTGCTCGGCCTGGTGGGCCAGATGCGCCTGACGAGCCTGACGGGACTGATGAGGCATGGGGGAGAGGAACCTCGCGGATGGCCGGGGTGTCTGCCCGGCGCCCTTTCCCGTGCCCGCCCGGAGTCGGCTGCCGCCGGGCACGACCGGCATGCCTGGCGGCTCGGCAGGGACTAGGGGTTGTCTCACCTGATGACATGCAGTCTCATTTCACGAGACGCGAATCTCATCTCTGGATACAGGGTTAGAGATAGCCTTCCCGGCCAAAAAGGGCAACCCCAGCGGAAACAGTGAGTTGCAGAAACAGAAAGCACGTGGAATGTCCGCTTGCTCCGACCGCTTGCCCGGCATGATTCTTGATATTCCCCCGACAGGCTGGCCGATGATGGCCGCAGGAGGGAACATGTCGGAGAAGTGGATCACCAGAATGGTGCAGGGGGCGGTGCTCAGCAGCAGAAGCCAGGCGCGCGAAGTGGCGCGCACCATCGGCAAGCCCTATCCCACCCTGATGCGCGAACTGAACCCGTTCGACCTTGGGGCAAAGCTGGGCGTGGAAACGTTTTTCCAGATACTGCGCACTACCCGCGACGTGACGCCGCTGGAACAGATAGCACAGGAACTGGGCTACCGGCTGGCTCCGGTGGATGGCGGCGAGGAGGACCCCGGCCACGGGGCGCACCCCGGGCGGTAGGCATGCCGTCCTGGGGGTACGATACGGCGCCGGGGTGGCGGCGACGCAGCAGTTGGCCCGGTCCGGCCCGCCATGCGGGCATGACGATGCGGTTGGCGCTGCGTGCGCTGGCCGAGATCGGAAGAGCAC
>NZ_VRYY01000408.1 GCF_015731765.1 Nitratidesulfovibrio oxamicus | reverse complement strand
ACGGCTGGCCCGCGTGGCCGAGGTGGTGCGCCGTACCGTGGCCGATGCGCCCGCACCCGTGGGCGTGGCCTCGCTGGCCCAGACCCTGCAGCGCGAGGTGGACCCCGGCGCGGACTGGTTCGGCTATGGTCGCCTGCGCGACCTGCTGGATGTGCTGGACCTGAAGGGACTGGAATTTTCGGCGGTGCCGCCCGGCTACCTGTACGACCCGGAACGCCATGAACAGCCCGAAGAACGCGACGCCCACGACGACTTCCGCTCGCGCTACCCCGACCTGTACGACTTTGCCCTGAAGGTGCACCGCCTGACCGACATGCCCCTGCTGCGCCCCGACCATTTCAGGCAGATGCTGGGCATCATTGTGGAAGAGGTCAACGCCAACGGGTTCTTCATGACCACCACCTCGCGCAACGTGCGCGACCGGTGCGTTGAGGCGGGCCTGCCCATTGCGCGGGGCCACGTGAACTTCGTGCTGGTGGGCATTGCGCGCGGGGGCTACCCCCTCAACGAGCAGGACGGCGTGAACCTGCGCGAGGTTGGCAAGGCCTTTCTGCGCAACGCCTACGACCTGTGCCGCATGTCGCAGATCGACCTGACCAAGGCAGAGCAGCAGATGCTGCTGGTGTGGATACTGCCCAAGGAGTCCATGGGCGATTAGGGGCGGCAGCCGTTGCCACTGCGGTCCTTTTGCCCCCTGCCTGCGTCAGAAGAGTTCTTTATTCCAGTCAAGTACGAGAAGAGTACGCTCCTTCCATAAAAAACTCTTCTTCCTTGGCAGGGAACAAAAATCCTCGCAGTGACAACGGCTGCCGAAAGACAGATGGACTTCCCCTCTGAAGGCGCGTCACAACGAAATGAAAAAGGAACCGGCTCTCCGCGAGGGGAGCCGGTTTTCTGTTGGTGCAATGGCGCGGGCACGAGGTTTAGGCGGGGGTGGTCAAGAGGTGTTATTATCCGGTTTGTCTATGGCATCACGCCAACACCATTGACAATTTGTCTTTGTGGGCATTCCGCGCGGCGTATAGGGTGAGCACCACTACACAGTACACGCGGAGGTGTTCATGCGTCAGTTGCAGGACGAGGGGCGGCGCGGGTTTCTGCGCGCCTCGCTGACCGGGGTGGCGGGGCTGGCCGCCGCTTCCTTGCCGGGGGCGGCTCAGGCCGCTCCATTCCCCGGCGGCAGGTTGCAGGTATGGTCGTGCGGAGGGCTGGCAGAGGCCATGCAGCCCGCCCATGAGGAGTACGAACGGCGCAGCGGCGCGGCGGTGGTGTACACCGGTGCGTTTGCGGCGGCGCTGGGCAAGTCGCTGCTGGGCAGCGGCTCGACAGAGGTGTTCGCCGGGCGGGTGCTGGACCTTGCCAAGAAGCTGCGCGCGGAAGGGCGCATGACCTATTTCAAGCCGCTGTGCTTCACCAGCTATGTCATCGTCACGCCCACGGGCAATCCGGGCAACGTGCGGTCGGTGGACGACATGGCCCGCAAGGGCGTGCGGGTGGCCATGGCGCCCGAGGCGTCGCCCCCCGGCGGAGCGGCGGTGGTGGGGCTGCTCAGGAAGGCGGGGTGCCTGGATGCGGTGATGCCCAACGTGGTCAACCCCGGCACCTGCGTGCAGCGCTCGGTGAAGGCTGTGACCACCGGCCAGGCCGACGCCATGATCGTGGAACTGCGGGTCACCCGGCTGCCCCAGTTCGCGGGCAAGCTGGACATCGTGGAGATTCCCGCCGGACTGTTTCCGCCGCCGCCGCTCACCTTCACCGTGGGCGTCATGCAGGAAGCACGCGACCGCGCACTGGCCGACGACTACGTGGCATGGGTGACGTCGCCCGAGGGGCAGGCGTACTTCGAGCGGGCCGGGTTCATTTCCGCCATTTCGCCGCGAGGGCAGGAACTGGTGGAAAAGCTGGGGGTGAAGGATGTCTGATGCGGGCGTGAACACCGTGCATGCGGCGGCGGGCGCGGCGAACCTGACGGAACTGAAGCCCCGGTTCGGCGCTCGCGCCGTGCACCTGTGGAACAGGGCGGCGCAGGCCGTCATGCTGCTGGTGATCGGCCAGTGGTCGTTCTATGGCATTTTTCGCTGTCCCTTCGTGGTGCCGTACATCAGTTGCCAGAACTGTCCGGTGGTGGCCTGCCACGGGCGGCTGTTCACCATGTTCTGGGGCGTGTGGGCCGGGTGGCTGGCGCTGGCGGCCCTGTTCGGACGCGCCTTCTGCGGGTGGGCCTGCCCCGGCGGCACGGTGAACCGCCTGCTGGGCCTGGTTGCGCCGCTGCGCCTGAAGCCCGGC
>NZ_VRYY01000407.1 GCF_015731765.1 Nitratidesulfovibrio oxamicus | reverse complement strand
AACGCGCCGCCGCCCGCCGCCGCGCCGATCAGGCTGTCGGCCAAGGGCATGTCCAGCAGCAGCACGGCGGCCACCGGGGCAGCCGCGGCGCCGGTCAGGGTGATGACGTCTGGCAGGATGAACGTTTCGAAGTCGATGAACGAGGCCACCAGCAGCGCCCCGCCGAACACCATGTACACGGCGAAGGGCCATGTGGCGCCAAAGCGCAGCGCCAGCAACAGGGCCAGCAGGCCGGACGCGGCCTCTACAACGGGGTAGCGCGGGCTGATGCGCTGGCCGCAGGCATGACAACGCCCGCGCAGCGCAAGATAGCTGAGGATGGGCACCAGATGCCACGGGCGCAGGCGCGCGGCGCAGTGCGGGCAGTGCGACGGCGGCCACAGCAGCGACTGGCCCTCGATGGCGCGGTGGATGCACACGTTGTAGAAGCTGCCAAGCACAAGGCCCAGCACCAGCGCAAGCCACGGAAAGACGGCGGGGTCGGTGTACGGCATGGTGTCGGCTCCTTCTTTGCGTTGCGCAAGCGACTTCTAGCAGAAGGGCTCACGACACGCCATTAGTATACGATACTTGATTATTCCGCCCATCCGCATAGGATCGGGCCAGCCTTGAAGGCGGCATCCGGCCCGCCCAACCGAGGGTACATCCCCCACCGCCGCCCGCGCGGCGCAAGGAACCACGCATGGCACGCATCGACAAGTTTTTCCAGATCCTGCACGGGCTTGGCGGCTCTGACCTGCACCTTTCCAGCGGCTGCACGCCCATGGTGCGCGTGCACGGCACGCTGCAACGGCTGGACCACCCCGCGCTGGACGACGCCACCCTTGCCGCCATGCTGGACGAGATCATTCCCCCGGCCCGGCGAGACGAATTCGCCGCCAGCGGCGACCTGGACTTCGGCTACGCGGTGCCCGGCATGGCCCGCTACCGCGCCAACTTCTACCGCCACGAGCGCGGCGTGGGCGCGGCCTTCCGCGAGATTCCCGGCAGTATCCCCTCGGTGGAGGCGCTGGGCCTGCCCCCGCTGCTGCGCGACCTGGCCATGCTGCCCAAGGGCCTGGTGCTGCTTACAGGCCCCACCGGCAGCGGCAAGTCCACCACCCTGGCGGCCATGATCGACCACGCCAACACCCACCGCCGCGACCACATCATCACCATCGAAGACCCGGTGGAATTCGTGCACGAGCCGCGCGGGTGCCTGATCAACCAGCGCGAGGTGGGTCGCCACACCAAAAGCTTTGCCGCCGCCCTGCGCGGCGCCCTGCGCGAAGACCCGGACATCATCCTGGTGGGCGAAATGCGCGACCTGGAAACCATCAGCCTGGCGCTGGAAGCGGCGGAAACCGGACATCTGGTGCTGTCCACGGTGCACACCATATCCGCGCCCAAGACCATCGACCGCATTGTCGAGGTGTTTCCGCCGGAAATGCAGGCCCAGATCCGCACCAGCCTTTCGGAAACCTTGCAGGCCGTCATATCGCAGGTGCTCTTTCCGCGCGCGGACAGGCCGGGCCGGGTGGCCGCGCTGGAGATCATGCTGGGCGTGCCCGCCGTGCGCAACCTGATCCGCGAAAGCAAGACCTACCAGCTGACCAGCGTGCTGCAAACCGGCAAGAACGCGGGCATGCAGACCCTGGACGACGACATTCTGCGGCTGCTGGGCGCCGGGCTGATCAACCCGCGCGACGCCGCCGTGCACGTGGCCGACAAGCCGCGCTTCAAGCCGTACCTGACCGGGGTAAACGCCACCCCCGTCTCGCGCGCGGGTGGCGCGACAGGCCTTGCGGATGACGATTTCTGATCGGCGGGATGCACGGGGGGGCACGGATTCCACGGCGCCCACGGTTTTCCCGGGTCTCTCGCATCTCTAAGGACATGCCATGAACTACCTTGAATTGCTGGGCCTTTCACGCGAGCCGTTTTCCACCTCGCCAGACCCGCTCTCGTACTACCGCGCCCCCGGCCACGAGTTGTGCCTGCACCGGCTGGAAATAGCCGTGCGGCTGCGGCGCGGGCTGAACGTGGTGCTGGGCGAGGTGGGCACCGGCAAGAGCACCCTGTGCCGCTGCCTGCTGCGCGCCTTTGACGAGCAGCCGGAAGTGACCGCGCATCTGATCCTGGACCCCGGCTTTGCCAGTGCAGAGGCCTTTGCCCTGCACCTGTGCGGGTTGCTGGCCGGGCCTGATGGCGGCCCGGGCGCGGGAGAGAGGGCGGGGAGACCCGCGGGCAAGGGCCCCGGCGAACCTGGCCCCATGGCCGCGAACACCACGGACGGCAGCGCCCCCGCG
>NZ_VRYY01000406.1 GCF_015731765.1 Nitratidesulfovibrio oxamicus | reverse complement strand
AGCGCAGCGCGCCGAACCCGAACCACGCCAGAAACACCGCCCCGCCCACGGCGGCGCCCTGCCGCAGCAGCGGGCTGGCGGCAACCGCCGTGCCCACCCCGGCCACCCCGGCGGTGATCAGCACCACGTCGATAAGCGCGCACAGCGCGGCCACGGCCATGTGGTGGTTGCGGCGCAGGCTCTGGGTCAGCACGAAGGCGTTCTGCGCGCCGATGGCGATGATCAGGCTGGCCCCGATGCCGAGGCCCTGAAGGTAGGGGGCAAGATGCATGGCGCAACTCCTAAAGCGGGAATGGATGTCCGGCGAGCGCCGCCCGTCGTCCGTCGGCACACGTTGTCGGGAAAACGTTTCCCGACATACCTGCCCGGAGGAGGCTGCCCCCGGGGGGATGTCTCCGGGATACATGCCGTACGGGCGGCGATCCGCCGTGACGTCCCTGCTCTACCCTGTTCCGCACCATGCGTGAAATTACTTGTTGTGCTGTTTCATAAGCAAACGTAATGATCGTCCATGCTCGACTACCGACTTGTGGAGGCCGTGGCCGCCGTCATCCGCGAAGGGGGCTTCGAGCGGGCCGCGCGGGTGCTGCACCTGACGCAGTCCGCCGTATCGCAGCGGGTCAAGGCGCTGGAGGATCAACTGGGCACCGTGCTGGTGGTGCGCGCCACCCCGGCCCGCGCCACCGACGAAGGCCGCCGCCTGCTGGCCCATTGCGACAAGGTGGGCCTGCTGGAAACCGACCTTGCCGCCGCGCTGCGGCCCGAAAGCGGTTCCGATTCCCCGGACGCGGACGCCCCCGACATCCCGCATATTCCATGGACCACCCTGCCCGTGGCCGTGAACGCCGACAGCCTGGCCACCTGGTTTCCCGATGCCGTGGCCCCGTTCCTGCGCACGGAACGCGCCCTGCTCGATCTTTCCGTGGACGATCAGGAGCGTACCCACCTGCTGCTGCGCGACGGTCACGTGGCCGCCGCCGTGTCCACCCGCGCCGCCGCCGTGCAGGGCTGCCGCTGCCTGCCGCTGGGCCGGGTGGACTATCTGTGCCTTGCCGCGCCCGACTTCGCCGCGCAATGGTTCCCCGCCGGGCTCACCGAAGCCGCCCTGTGCCGCGCACCCGCCGTGATCTTCAATCGCGCCGACGAGGTGCACCACCAGTTCCTGCGTGTCCTGCCGCCCACCGCCGCGTCCTTCGACCGCATCGCCCGCAGCCTGCCGCTGCACTACATCCCCTCGTCCGAACGCTTCGTGGACGTGGTGGCCCAGGGCCTTGCCTACGGCATGATCCCCCTGCCCCAGGCCCGCCAGCACCTTGCCGATGGACGCCTGATCGACCTTGCCCCCGGACACGCCGTGCCCATCCGCCTCTACTGGCACTGCTGGGGACTGCGCACCAGCCTGCTCGATGCCCTGACCCAGCATGTGGTCAGTCATGCCCGGCAGGTGCTGGCGCAGGAATAGCGGAAAAATGAAAACGAACCGGGGGAAGGGAACTTTTTCGCGTTGCGGTCGCCATCCGTAAGATTCGCGCGTTGCGCTCATCTAACGGCTGCCGCAAAAGTTCCCTTCCCCCGGACCCCCATCCCTCCAAATTTTTCATTTGGTCTGATGGGCAAAGGACATGAAGGCCTCGGCCTCCACCGCTGCACGGTGTTGCGTACGACCCTGTAAAGCGCACTTGAAAAGCGGCGAACGCCAATCCCCCATACAAAAAGCTTTGGTGGAGGAGGGAGGGGGTTCGGGGGAGGGAGGAACCACCTTTCCCGAAAGGTGGTTCCTCCCTCCCCCGATACGCTTTCCTGCTTTCCTTCTGCCGTGCCCCTACTTCCCGGCATCCACCCCGGCATCGTCGAAGGTGGCCATCTTTTCGAAGATGTCGGCGGCGCTGCGCAGCAGGAAGATGGACAGCGCGCCGCCGGTGCCTTCGCCGAGGCGCAGGCCGAGGTCGAGCAGGGGACGGATGTCCAGTTTGTGCAGGATGGCCTTGTGCCCTTGTTCGGCGGATGCGTGGCTGAACACGCAGTACCCGGCCACGGCGGGGGCGATCTTCCAGGCGGCGGTGTAGGCGGCGGTGGAGATGAACCCGTCGATGACAGCCACCATGCGCTGGCGGGCGGCGCCAAGGATCAGCCCGGCAAGGGCGGCGATTTCCAGCCCGCCCACGGCGGCCAGGATGTCCACGGGGTCGCCGGATTCCACGACGCGGCGGTTGGCGGCAAGCGCGGCGCGGATGACCTGCGCCTTGCGGGCCACGCCGTGGGCGTCCAGCCCGGTGCCGGGGCCGGTGAC
>NZ_VRYY01000405.1 GCF_015731765.1 Nitratidesulfovibrio oxamicus | reverse complement strand
CGCTGGCCCGCCGAATACTTCGCCGAGGTGGTCCGCCGCGCCGCCGCAGCTGGCGCGCGCATCGTGCTGTTTGCCGGTCCCGGCGAGGAAGCCGTGGCCCGCGAGGTGGCCGAACGCTCCGGCACCCTCGGCACGCCCGCGCTCATCGACCTGTCCGGCGCGCTCAGTCTCGTGGACCTTGCCGCGCACCTCGCCATCCTCGACTGCTACCTGTCCAACGACTCCGGCCCCATGCACATCGCCTGGGCCCAGCGCACCCCCGTCACCGCCATCTTCGGTCCCACCGTGCGCCGTCACGGCTTCTACCCGCGCGGCCCCAGGGCCACCGTGCTCGAAACCGGGCTGGACTGCCGCCCCTGCGGCCTGCACGGCCCGCAGCAATGTCCCCTGGGACACCACCGCTGCATGCGCGACATCACTCCCGACACCGTGTGGCAGGACGTGCACGCGAAACTGTTCGGGTAGATGGCGGGGCAACCGGGGGAAGGGGAGAAGCCCCTTTTCCAAAAGGGGCTTCTCCCCTTCCCCCGGACCCCCATCCCCTCTTCCCCAAAACGTTTTCATTGGGGGGATGAGCCATGGGATGAGAGGAGCATCGCAGCCGGTGGCTGGTGCCCCCGTTGAAAAGTTTGGAAGGATGGAGAGGGGGTGCGGGGGAGAGGAAGGGAACTTTTTCAAAAGTTCCCTTCCTCTCCCCCGCATTCGTTTTCTTTTGGTTTTACCCGTGGTGATGGTGCACGTCGCCGCCGGTGTGGGTGTGCACGTGGGTATGGGGGGTATGGGTGGCGATGCTGACGCCGCCGTCCTGCACGCTGAGGAAGCTGTCGCAGGTCTGGGCCAGAAAGTCCCAGTCGTGCGAGATGATCAGGTGGGTGGGGCTGTGTGCGGCCAGGATGGCGATGAGACGGTCGCGGGTGCGCGGGTCGAGATCGTTGGTGGGTTCGTCCAGCAGCAGGGCCTGCGGTTGCATGGCCAGCACGGCGGCCAGGGCGATCATCTTCTTTTCGCCGCCGGACAGGCGATGGGTGACCCGGCTTTCGAACCCGGCAAAGCCCAGGCGCTCCAGGGTGGCCTGTGCCACGGCGCGGGCCTCTGCGGGGGATGCGCCGTGGTTCAGCGGGCCGAAGGCCACGTCTTCGAGCACGGTGGGGCAGAACAGCTGGTCGTCGGAATTCTGGAACAGGAATCCCACCTCGCGGCGCAGCGGCGCAAAGTCGGCCTCGCAGGTCAGGGGCGCTCCGCGGTGCAGCACCCGGCCCGATTGGGGCCGCAACAATCCCATCAGCAGGTGCAAGAGGGTGGACTTGCCGCTGCCGTTGTGCCCCAGAAGGCCGATGCGCCGCCCCGGACGCAAGGCAAGCGAAGCGCCGCGCAATACCGGATCCGCGCTGCCGGGATAGGTGAAGTGGATGTCCTCAACGGCGGCCAGCGGCGGGGTGGCGTCGTCGTCCTGATGCCGGGGGGGATGCGGATGGTCGTGATCGTGCCCCTCTCCGTGCGCATGGGGGTGCTCATGATCATGCCCGTGGCCGGATGCGTCGGCGCGGGGTTGTCCCTTGTCGGGCTGTCCCTTATGGATCTGTCCGTTGTCGGCCGGGGTGGCGGCGGTGCTCATGGCAGTACTGTGAGGGGCTGAAGGATGTCGGCGGCCAGCAAGCTTGCCGCGCACAGGATTATGGCGGCGGCCAGCAGGCGGTCACCGGGGTGTCCGACGGGTTCGGCCAGCATGTGGAAGCGTCCGGCAAAGCCGCGCAGGCGCATGGCCTGCCCCACCCGCTCGGCCCGGTCGAAGCTGCGCACCAGCACCATGCCCGCGAGGTTTGCGTATGTGCGGTAGGTGTGCAGGTTGGTGCCGGGGATGAAGCCGCGTACCTTGGCGGCAGTGCGCAGGCGTTGGTATTCCTGGGCCACCACGTGCAGTTGCCGCCAGGTGAACAGCAGCAGCAGCGCCAGTTTGTCCGGCAGGCCCAGCCCGGCCACGGCATGTCCCACGGCGGTGATGTCCGAGGTGCCCGCCAGGGCGATGAAGGCCAGCACGATGGCGTTGGATTTCAGGGTGACCAGCACGGCCTGGGCCACGCCCGCGCTGGTGGCGGTCAGGCTCAGCCAGTCCGGCAGGCCGGGAATGGGGCCGATGCGCAGCAGCGGCACGCCGGGCAGCGAAAAGGGCAGGAACACCCACAGAAAGGCCACGAACACGTTCACGGCGGCCAGCCGTCGCAGCAGGCGGGGCAGGGGCAGGCGGGCCCAGGCGCACAGGGCCGCGCCGAGCAGCAGGGCCAGGGTAGCCGG
>NZ_VRYY01000404.1 GCF_015731765.1 Nitratidesulfovibrio oxamicus | reverse complement strand
GGGCCAGCCCCAGCCGCGCGGCGGGGCTGTTCGGCAGCACGGCGTTGATGCGCACCCCGTTCCCCTGCGCCTCCTGCACGCGCAGGCCCCAGCGCCGCTCGGCCAGTCGTTCCGCCATGTCCTGCGTGAACACGGCGGGGGTCATGCGCAGGGTGGCCGTCCTGCCTTCGCGCAGCAGGCCCACCTCCAGCGTGTCGCGGTGGGTGTAGTTGCGCAGCAGCATGATGTAGGCGTCCTTGTCCGCCACGGGGTTGCCGTTGACGGACACCAGCACGTCGCCCGGGCGCAGCCCGGCTTTCGCCGCCGGGGTGCCCTGCTGCACCTCGGTCACCAGCATGCCGGAGGCCCGCTTCAGCCCCAGCCACGCCGCCGTGCGCTGGTCGATGTCCTGCCCCAGCACGCCCAGCCACACCGGGTCCACCCGGCCCTGGCCCAGCAGTTCCTCGACCACGCGGCGGGCCTTGTCCACGGGAATGGCGAAGCCGATGCCCTCGCCCTTGGCGTAGACCGCCGTGTTGATGCCGATGAGCTCGCCCGCGATGTTCAGCAGCGGGCCGCCGCTGTTGCCGGGGTTGATGGCCGCGTCGGTCTGGATGAGGTCGGTGATCATGCCCTGCTCCACCTTGATGGAGCGGCCAAGGGCCGAGACCACCCCGGTGGTCACGGTGTGCGCGAAGCCGAAGGGGTTGCCGATGGCGATGACCGTCTCGCCGGGCATCAGGTCGGACGAGGTGGCCATCTTCACGGCGGGCAGGTTCTGCGCGCCGGGCACGCGCAGCACGGCGATGTCGAAGTCGGTGTCCGACCCCAGCAGCTCGGCGTCCAGCGATCGGCCATCCAGCAGGTGCACGGCGATGCCCGTGGCCCCGGCGATGACGTGGGCGTTGGTGAGCACGATGCCGGGATGCCCGCCATCCGGGTTGATGATCACCCCGGAACCCAGGCTGCGCCGGGTCTGGCGCTGGGTGGGCAGGCTGGGGAACATTTCGCGCGCGGCCTCGTCGTCCATCAGGCCGGGGAAGGGATTGAAATTGCGCTCCACCACCCGGGCGGTGGTGATGTTGACCACGGCGGGGGCCACGGCGCTGACGGCGCGTACCACCGGGGTGAGGCGCGGGCTGTTGTCCGGGATGCCGGGGGGCAGGGCGGGCGAGCGAGGCGTGGGCACGGTGATGGCAGCACGTCCCGGCTGCGACGATACCGGCTGGTCCGCCTGCAACGGCGCGGGGGGAGAGTCCGCGGCAAGGGCGGCGCGGGGCGAAAGCGGATGATACGCGGCGGGCAGCGCCACGAAGGCGATGGCGACGGCCAGAAGGGGCAAAATGGTACGGGCCGCACGGGCCGCGCCCCTGACGATACGGATGCCGCAACCCGTGCGCCGGGGCGACATGTCGTGGCCGGGCAGCAGTCTATGGATGAACATCATGGGTGCCCCCTGAAATTCGCGATTTTCGCACGCATCACTATGCGGCCTGCGGCGGGCGTCGGCAAGGGGGCAGGGGCAAAGTGGCAAGGGAACGAGACGGCAGGCGGGCGCGAAGCAGGGTGGTGCAGGGGCAGCCCATGAAGCTGCAACGTCGTGCGCACCGGAGGCCTTACGTTCGCTGCCGCATGACGCACGACGCATCGCGCCTGAGTGGCGCGGGAGTGAGGCAGAACCGCCTGCGCGGCGGCAACCTTGCCCCGCCCCGCCCGTTCGCCGCCGCACGCCGTTCTCCGGCTTGCCTTGCCCGGCCCGTGGCGCTACCGTGCGCCGGTTCGCGTTCCACATCGACATTCCGGGGGTTCCCATGCCGTCTCCGTCTCCGCAGCTTCTCGACCTCATCGCCGCCATCGACCCCGTGGACCACGGCCACGACCCCGTCGGGCAGGCCCATCTGGACAACCTGACCAAGCCGCGCGGCAGCCTGGGCCGTCTGGAAGACCTGGCCCTGCAGCTGCACCGCATCCAGGGCGGCGCGCGCCCGCTGGCCGTCGACCCGGCGCGCATCTTCACCATCGCGGGGGACCACGGCGTGGCCGCCGAGGGCGTCTCGCTGTTTCCGCAGGAAGTGACCCGCCAGATGGTGCTCAATTTCCTGAACGGCGGCGCGGGGATCAACGTGCTGTGCGCCACCGCGGGCATCGACCTGCGCGTGGTGGACGCCGGGTGCCTTGGCGACGACTTCGACCCGCACCCGCAGCTCATCCGCCGCAAGGTGGCCCCCGGCACCGCCAACATGACCCACGGCCCGGCCATGACCCGCGAACAGTGCGAGGCCGCCCTGCTGCTGGGCGCGGACCTTGCCGCGCAG
>NZ_VRYY01000403.1 GCF_015731765.1 Nitratidesulfovibrio oxamicus | reverse complement strand
CTCGCCCTTCGGGCGGCAGGTCACCCATCACCGCGCCCTGCCCGCGCGCGAGGCCGCCCACGCCCCCAACCGCCGCCCGTGGCCCAAGGCCGTCCGCGACATACTTGCCCGCAACGGAATCGACGACCTGTACACCCATCAGGCCCGCGCCACAGACCTCATCCGCGCCGGGCGGCACGTTGTCGTCGCCACGCCCACGGCCAGCGGCAAGACCTACGTGTACAACCTGCCGGTGCTCGAACGCTTTCTGTCCGACCCGGACGCCCGCGCCCTGTACCTGTTCCCGCTGAAAGCGCTGGCGCAGGACCAGCTTTCCACCTTCAACGGCCTTACCGCCGCCTGGCCCGCCGATGCCCGCCCCCGCGCCGCCATCTACGACGGCGACACCACCGACCATTTCCGCCGCAAGATCCGCCAGAACCCGCCCACCGTGCTGCTGACCAACCCGGAAATGCTGCATCTGGCCATCCTGCCGCACCACCAGCAGTGGACCAGCCTGCTGGCCTCGCTGGCCTACATCGTGGTGGACGAGGTGCACACCTACCGGGGTGTGCTGGGCGCGCACATGGCCCAGGTGTTCCGCCGCCTGCTGCGCGTGTGCGCCCGCTACGGCGCGCACCCCACCTTCGTGTTCTGCTCCGCCACCGTGGGCAACCCCGGCGAACTGGCCGCCAACCTCACGGGGTTGGGGGGGGATTTTGGTGAAGAAAACACTGCGGGGGAAGGGACCCTTTTGCGGCAGCCGTTAGGTGAGCGCAACGCGCGAATCTTACGGATGGCGTCCGCAGAGCGCAAAAGGTCCCCTTCCCCCGCGCCCCCATCCCCCAAAACCTTTCAACAGGGTTCCTACCCCACAAAATGGGGTCAAGGGGACACGGTCCCCTTGCGGGGCGCGGGGCAGAGCCCCGCACCTGCTATCCAGGTCATCACCGAAAGCGGCGCACCGCAGGGCTTGCGGCACTTCGTGTTCGTGAACCCGGACGACAGCCCGTCCACGGCGGCCATCCAGTTGCTCCGCGCGGCCCTGGCGCGGGACTTGCGCACCATCGTGTACTGCCAGTCGCGACGCATGACGGAGTTGATCAGCATGTGGGCGGCGGAAAAGGCCGGGCCGTACCGCGACCGCATCAGCGCCTACCGCGCCGGATTCCTGCCGGAGGAACGACGCGACATCGAGGCGCGCATGGCCGGGGGCGATCTGCTGGCGGTCATTTCCACCAGCGCACTGGAACTGGGCATCGACATCGGCGGACTGGACCTGTGCATACTGGTGGGCTACCCCGGCACGGTCATGTCCACCCTGCAACGCGGGGGCCGGGTGGGCCGCGCGCAGCAGGAATCGGCGGTGATCCTGATCGCCGGGGAGGACGCACTGGACCAGTACTTCGTCCGCCACCCCAACGAATTCTTCGAGCGGCCCGCCGAGCATGCCGTGGTCAACCCGGACAACCCGGTCATTGCCAAGCGGCACATCGAATGCGCCGCCGCCGAACTGCCCCTTCCTGCCGACGAGCCGTGGCTGACCGCGCCAGGCGCCGCAACCGCGCTGGCGGAACTGGAATCCGAAGGGCTGGTGCTGCGCAGCGCCGATGGCGGCACGCTGCTGGCCGCGCGCAAGCGACCCCACCGCCACGTGGACCTGCGCGGCAGCGGCAGCACCTTCACCATCGAGGACGGCGACGGCACCATCATCGGCAGCGTGGACGGCCACCGCGCCTACCGCGAAACCCACCCCGGCGCGGTGTACCTGCACCGGGGGCGCAGTTGGGTGATTACCCGGCTGGACCCCGGGGCGCAGAAGGTTGTGGCGGAACAGGCCCGCGTGTCGTGGTTCACCCGCGTGCGCGCCAACAAGACCACGGAAATTCTCGACATCCACGACCAGTGCGTGGCCTGCGGCACCCGCGTGTTTCTGGGCAAGCTGCGGGTGACGGAAACCATCACCGGCTACGAGAAGCGCAGCGTGTCCGGCCAGCGCCTGCTGTCCGTGGTGCCGCTGGACGCGCCGCCCTTCGTCTTCGAGACCGAGGGGTTGTGGTTCGAGATTCCCGACGCCGCACGCATCGCCACCGAGAACGAACTGCTGCATTTCATGGGCGCCATCCACGCGCTGGAACACGCCGCCATCGGCATCCTGCCGCTGCTGGTCATGACCGACCGCAACGACCTTGGCGGCATCTCCACCCCCATGCACGCGCAGGTGGGCCGCCCCGCCGTGTTCATCTACGACGGCCTGCCCGGCGGGGCCGGGCTGACCCGCGCCGCCTTTGCCGACGCCGACGCGCTGTTCCGCGCCAC
>NZ_VRYY01000402.1 GCF_015731765.1 Nitratidesulfovibrio oxamicus | reverse complement strand
TGGGTGAAGTTTGTTTTCGGTTTAACCACCGGAGTGAGGACTTGTTCCCCATACTTTTAAAGGCATTGAAGACAAGTCCAGCAAGAGATTTTATAACGGATTAGTCCGTTTTGGTTAGGTATTACCAAATCTAATTGTATCCCTGACCAGCGAATGCCAAAAAGATCAATGAGGAACAAGCCTTCGCATGTGTTCCGGACGCCGCGCGCGGGCATGCGGCACCGGGGGTGTACAGGAACACACGCCTACGACAGGACAACCGGATACGGGCGTACTCCGTTCCGGCCACACATGCGGGCGAAACACCGCCATACCGGGGGATTCCATGCGCACTACACGCCTGATGGTTCATGTGCCGCTGGCACTGCTGGCGCTGCTGGCTCTGGGACTTGTCCTTTGTGACTCGGTTACGCGTGCGGAAGCACCCGCCGCCAACTTCCGCGCGGTGTCCGGCGCGGTCACCGTGGAACGGGCGGGCAGCAGTTCCGTTCCCGCACCGGGCGACCCTTTGCTGGTGGGCGACATCCTGCGCACCGGCCCGGACGGCAAGGCCGGGGTCAGCTTTCAGGACGGCACGCGCATCGCCGTGGGGCCGGGTTCGGAACTGAAGGTGCAGTCCTACCGCTTCGTGCCGCTGGAAAAGGACTACGATTTCGACGTGTACATGCAGCGTGGCGAGGTGGCCTATTCTTCCGGGCGGCTGGCCAGGCTGGCGCCGGAGGCAGTCAAGTTCCGCACGCCGCAGGCCGCCGTGGGCGTGCGCGGCACCCGTTTTCTCATCCGCGCCGAATAGGGGGGCACCATGCGCACGCTGTTTTCCATCCTTCTGCTGTGTCTCGTGCTGGGGGCTTGCGCGCCCAAGACCACCGTGGTGCTGGTGCCCGACGACGACGGCGGCGTGGGCCGGGTGGTGGTGAAGGCGGGCGGAGCCGAACAGCCCCTGGCCGCAGCCAACGAATCCACCCAGGTGACCGACAAGCCTGCCGCGCCCAAGGTGATGTCGCAACAGGAGATCGACCGCATCTTCGGCAGTACCGTGGCCGCCATGCCGGAACCGCCCAAGAGCTTTCTGCTGTACTTCCCCACCGGCTCCACGGAACCGGAACCCGCATCGCGCCCGGCGCTGGACGAGGCCGCCGCCGACATCACCCGCCGCGCCGTGAGCAACGTTTCGGTCATCGGGCACAGTGACAGCGCAGGCGATCCCGCCGCCAACCAGAAGCTGTCCATGGCCCGGGCAGAGGCCGTACGCCGCATGCTGGAAGCGCGCGGGGTGCCCGCCAGCGTCATGGCGCTTTCCGGTCACGGGGCCAACGACCCGCTGGTTTCCACCGCCCCCGGCGTGGCCGAGGCGAGGAACAGGCGGGTGGAAATCCTGGTCCGCTAATACCTTCGGACACGGTACCTCATGTCCACACCCGTCAAATCCGCGTCACACCTGGTCCCCATTTCGCGTCGGCGGCTGGTGGCCGCCGTCACCTTCGTCGGGCTGCTGCTGACCGTGCTGTTCTGCCTGGCGAAGCCGGGCCTGGTGCAGCTTGCGGACAACCGCATCCTTGACGGGTTGGCCAGCCGCATGGCGCACGGCCCCGCTCCCGATCGGGTGGTCATCGTGGACATCGACGAGGAAAGCCTGGCCGTGGCGGGGCAGTGGCCATGGCCGCGCTACCTCACCGGCGACATCGTGCGCCGGGTGTCCGCCGCCCGGCCCATGGGAGTGGCGGTGGACGTCCTGTTCTCCGAGCCGGACCGCACCTCCATCGCCACCATCCGCCACGCCTTCCGGCGCGACTTCGGGCTGGACATCGCCATCAGCGGCGTGCCCCGCGGCATGGAGGACAACGACGCCTACTTCGGCAGCGTACTGGCCGGGGCGGAAGCCGTGGGCGCGGTGCTGCACCTGTTCGACCTCGTCACCCCCGACCCGGAAAACCTGCCCCGCCCGGTGCACGTGACCGGAGAAACCACGGCCATCGCCCCGGCGGAGTCCACCGGCATATTGTGCAACACCGGCCCCATCCAGGCAGGGCTGGCCGCGTCCGGATTCATCAACGTGGAAAAGGACGAGGACGGCAGCATCCGCCGCGTTCCCCTGCTGCATCGCTTTCAGGGGCAATACTACCCCAGCCTGGCCCTTGCCCTGTTCATGCAGGTGCGCAACCTGCGGGAGGTGCGCGTGGAAACGGACGCGCTGGGGCCGGTGCTGGTGACGGGCGAAACGCGCATACCCGTGGACCGGGCCGCGTGCATGCGGCTGCGCTTTGCCGGTGGCGCGCGGGCGCACCGCTTCGTCCCGGCGGCGGAGG
>NZ_VRYY01000401.1 GCF_015731765.1 Nitratidesulfovibrio oxamicus | reverse complement strand
GCGGCGGCGTGCGAAACGCGGCGGCGGGGGTGTCCCGGCTGCGGCGGCGTGCCGCGCGCGGCTGGCTCCCCGTTCCTGTGTGTCCGCATCGGATTGCCATGTCAATGTGCCCGGATTGCATGCAGGGGCGAGCCCTGGGGGGTATCGGGCAGGTTCGGGCACGCGGCGGATCCGCGTCCGGCAACCGCAGGATTGACCCGGCTTCGTATTTTGTATACGGTATGCAACGATAGTCGCGCCCGTGTGCGCGGCGCTTTTCACTTCGGCCCACGGCCCCTCCCCAACCGGACGCACACCCTCATGCCGCCAGACGCCATCAACGCCCTTGCGCAGTACACCCTCAGCGGGCTGACCACCGGGTCGGTCTACGCGCTGCTGGCCCTGGGCTACAGCCTCATCTTCAATGCCACGGGCATCGTCAACTTCACCCAGGGCGATTTTCTGAGCCTTGGCGGGCTGGTGTTGTACAGCCTGCTGGTCAGTCAGGGGCTGCCGATCTTCGCGGCCTTTCCCGCCACCATCCTCGTGGTGGCCATGGCGGGCGCGCTGGTGGAGCGGGTGTGCCTGCGTCCGGCCCGCAGCCGTCAGATGATCATCCTTATCTTCATCACCATGGCCGCCTCCACGCTGATGCGCGGCCTGATGAAGGAAGGCTGGGGCAAGCTGCCCCTGGCCCTGCCGCCCCTGTCGCCCGAGGTGCCCTTCCGCCTGCTGGGTGCGGTGCTGACCCCGCAGAACCTGTGGGTGATGGGCATGACCCTGTGCGGCATCGCGGCGCTGGCCTGGTTCTTTCGCGCCACGGTGACCGGCAAGGCCATGCGCGCCGCTGCGGCGGACCCGCGCACCGCCCGGCTGATGGGGGTGGAGGTGGAACGGCTGACCACGCTGTCCTTCGCCTTTGCCGGGGCGCTGGGTGCGTTGGGCGGCATGCTCATCACGCCCATCACGTCACTTTCGTACGACATCGGCCTGATGCTGGGGCTGAAGGGCTTTGCCGCCGCGGTGCTTGGCGGCTACGGCAGCTTTGCCGGGGCCGTGGCGGGCGGGGTGCTGCTGGGCCTGTTCGAAAGCTACGGCGCGGGCTACGTGACCAGCGCCTACCGCGACGTGCTGGTGTTCGGCCTGCTCATCCTTGTCCTGTTCGTGCGACCGCAGGGGCTGTTCGGCACCACCGGGAGGCGCGCATGACCGCACCCGGTACAGATTCCGGTGTCGTGAAGGCCAACGGCACGGATACGACTGCGCCTGCATCCCCCGCGTCCGGGTCGGCGTTGGCGTCCGCACCTGCGACGGGCCGCCATCCGCTGTTCACCCCGCCCGCCCGCCGTTTCATGCGGGGCTGGCTGGCCCTTGCCGTGGCCGTGGCCCTGCTGCCGCTGGCCCTGCGCTCCGGCTACCAGTTCACCGTGCTCAACGTGGTGGCGGTGAACCTCATCGTGGTCACCGGGCTGAACCTGCTGATGGGCTACGCCGGGCAGATCAGCTACGGCCACGCCGCGTTCTTCGGCATGGGGGCCTATGGCAGCGCCATCCTTTCCGCCACCCACGGGGTGGGCCCTTGGCTGGCCATGGGCGTTTCCGCCTGCGGGGTGGCCGTGGCCGCCGCCGTGGTGGGGGTGCCCACCCTGCGCCTGAAAGGCAACTACCTGGTCATGGCCACGCTGGGCTTCAACCTCATCGTGGACGTGATCCTGGTGCAGTGGAGCGAGGTCACCGGCGGTTCCAGCGGCTTCGTGGGTGTGCCGCCGCTGGCCGTGGCGGGCATCTCGTTCGACACCGACCGCTCGTTCTACTGGCTGGCCTGGGGTGTGGCCCTGCTGCTGCTCATCCCCGCGCGCAACCTCGTGCATTCTCCGGTGGGCCGCGCCCTGCGGGCCATCCACGATTCCGAGCCCGGGGCGGAGGCCTGCGGCGTGCCCACGGCCAGCTACAAGGTGCAGGTGTTCGTGCTGTCCGCCGTGTTCGCCTCGCTGGCCGGGTCGCTGCACGCGCACTATCTTGGCATCGTGGCGCCCAAGACCTTCGACATCTTCAAGTCCGTGGAGTTCGTGACCATGTGCCTCATCGGCGGCATGGGTTCGCTGTGGGGCGGGCTGGCCGGGGCGCTGCTGCTGACCGTGCTGCCCCAGATGCTGGGCGTGTTCGAGGAGCACCACGACCTGATATTCGGCGCGATACTGCTGGTCATGCTCGTCTTCATGCCGCGCGGGGTCTCGCCGTGGCTGCGGGAGATGGCGGGCAGGATGCGGCGCGGGACCGGTGACGGGTCGGGCGGCAGGGGCGCGCCCGGTGGCTCCGCGGGCAGAGT
>NZ_VRYY01000400.1 GCF_015731765.1 Nitratidesulfovibrio oxamicus | reverse complement strand
CGCCCCCGCCCTGCCCGGCACGGTCCCTTCCGCGAACATGGGCGGACGGGGAATGCCGGGCGCGCCGTCAAAGCGCCCCCCCTGCGCAAAGCCACCGCCGCCCACTCCGCTCCTGCCGCCGCCAAAACCCGCCCCCCTTTGCGCGGCGTGGCCGTTCTGCACGTCCCGGCGCATCAATCCGCCGGAATAGCTTTCGTGCATCTCGTCAAACAGATGGGCGGGCAGTTCGCGCACGAAGGGGCTGGGTACCGCGGGCTGGTTGCCGCCGTCGCCCCGGCTGTACAGGCTGGCAGGCACGAACAGGCACAGGTGGTCGCGGGCGCGGGTGCAGGCCACGTACATCAGCCGCCGTTCTTCCTCGAAGTCTTCGGCGCGGGCAATGGCATGGCGCGAGGGGAAGCGTTCTTCCACAAGGTCGATCAGCAGCACCGCGCCCCACTCCAGTCCCTTGGCGGAATGGATGGTGGACAGCACCACGCTGTCACGGTTTTCCTCTTCTTCGCCGGGGTCCTCCAGCGACAGGTCGGAGATGAACAGGTCAAGGTCACGGTAGGATGCGGCAATCTGGAGCAACTGCTCCAGCCCCTGCTGCCTGCGCGGCCAGTCGTCGGGGAAGGCGGCCTCCATGCGCGGCTTGTAGTGTTCCATCACCTCTTCGAGCAGCGAGGTGGGCGTATGCGGGCGCTTGCGCAGGCCGTCCAGCAGATCGAGGTCGGCGCGCAGTTCGGGGTAGCGCAGGCAGGCGCGGCTGGTGGCCTCCGGGTTGCCCTGCCGGGCCACGTCGTACAGCTTGAGGGTGGTCTTTGGCCCCACCCCCCTGGACATGGCGGCAATGCGCTGGAACGCGGGCAGGTCCAACGGGTTCAGCACCAGGCGCGCGTAGGACAGCACGTCCTTGACGTGGGCCGCCTCCGAATAGCGCAGTCCGCCGTACTTGCGGAACTTCACGCCCAGTTTGTTCAGCTGCACTTCCACGTGGTACGACTGGTACCCCGCCCGGAACAGCACGGCGATGTCATGCGGCGGGTAGCTGCGCAGAAATTCCACGATGCGCGACACCACCAGCGAGGCCTGGGTCAGGTCGCTGAGCGGGCGCACCACCTGCGGCCTGTCGCCCCCTTCGCGCGCGGCGAACAGCTTCTTGCGGTAGGCCTGCGGTGCCTCCGCCAGGATGGCGTTGGTCAGGTCCAGCACCGGCTGCACCGAGCGGTAGTTCTCTTCCAGCTTGATGATCTGCGCGGCTGGGAACAGCTTGGGGAAATCCAGTATGTTGCGCACGTCCGCCCCGCGAAAGGCGTAGATGGACTGGGCGTCGTCGCCCACGGCCATGACGTTGCCGTCCTCGCCCGCCAGCAGATGCACCAGCCGGGCCTGCACCAGGTTGGTGTCCTGGTATTCGTCCACCATGATGTAGCGGAACTTGGCGCGGCACCATTCCAGCACTTCCGGGCGCTCGCGCAGCAGGCGCTCCAGTTCGAACAGCAGGTCGTCGTAGTCCAGCAGGCCGTGCTCGCGGCGATAGGCGTGGTAGGCGGCGGCGATGCGGCCTATGCCTTCGGCGTGCACCAGCAGGTGGAACGCCTCGCGCCGGATCACCTCGTCGATGTCCAGTTCCTTGTTGCGGGACTTGCTGATGAGCCCCACGATGTTCTGGGTGCGCGGGAAGGACCGGTCGCCCTTGCCGATGCCCAGATTGTCCTTGCAGTGGCGCACCGCGTCCACGATGTCCGCGCCGTCCATGACGGTAAGGTCGCCCGCCTCGTAACCCGAGGGGCGGAACTGGCGCAGCACCGAATAGGCGAAGGCGTGAAAGGTGCCGCCCTGCACCCCGGTGACCCCGTGCACCCCGCCGTGCACGGCGGCGGTGGCGCTGTGCTCCAGCAGCCGCCCGGCCCGGTGCAGCATTTCGCGCGCGGACTTGCGGGTGAAGGTCAGCAGCAGGATGGCGGAAGCGGGCACGCCCTGCTCCACCAGATTGGCCAGCCGGTAGACGATGGTGCGCGTCTTGCCGCTGCCCGCACCGGCAATGACCAGCACCGGGCCTTCCAGGGTTGTGGCGGCCTGATACTGGGCGGGATTCAGTTCGTTTCGGTAATCTATCATATGGTTGCCGGATGCTTGTCGGTGCGTTTGCGGTAAAAAGTATGCAGTGGCGAGGCTCAGCGCGCAATGATGGCAGTATTACCGGAAAGCGCCGCAGGCGAAACCTCGGTTTGCGACGCACCGGGCGGACCTGACTCGCCGGATTCGCCCGACGGGCCGGGCGCAGCACTGGACGCGACGCCGCCCTGCCCCAACGCGGACGCCTGCGCGCCGCGCCAATCC
>NZ_VRYY01000399.1 GCF_015731765.1 Nitratidesulfovibrio oxamicus | reverse complement strand
GACAGACCCGGCGGGCCTGGCGTGCCCGGCGCAGTTGCGGGCGGCGGGAACGCGCTGTCCGCGGAACCCTGCGACGTCCGGCGCGAAACGCGCATCGTGGTGGCCATGCGCCATCCCCCGGCCACGGGGCTGCTGCTGCAGATCGCCCGGATCATGCGCCGCCTGGACATCACCGTGCACCGCTCCTACGCGGACACCTTTGCCGACGAGTCGGACGAGACGGCAGTCATGAGCTTCTACGTGTCGCACAAGGGCGACCTGATCCTGGACGATTCCGCCCTGTGGCAGAACCTGCGCAAGAAGCTGCGACTGGTGAAGTGGTTCGCCCCGCACGAACTGGAAATCCTGGCCGACGAGGAAGCCTGGCCCATCAAGCGCATCATGCTGCTGCAGGCGGCCTGCGGCTTTGCCCACGTGTTCCTGGCCAAGGACAACCAGTGGGCCTTCAGCACCCAGAACGTGGTGCGCATCGTGCTGGCCCGCCGGGCCGAAACCGCCGCGCTGGTGGACTGGTTCGAGGCCCGCTTCGACCCCACCCTGGGCGACCGCGAGGCGGTCGCGCGCAGGCTGGAGGCCGACGCGACCGATGCCGTGAATGCGGTGGCCGACGAGCGCGAGCGCGCCGTGTTGCTGATGATCCAGCGTTTCTTCCGCCACGTGCTGCGCACCAACTACTTCCTCGACACCATCTACGGCCTGTCCTTCCGGCTGGACCCGGAATTCCTGCCGCCCGCCTACCGTTACGAGGGCGAGGAACTGCCCTTCGGCATCTTCTTCTTCCACGCGCCGGGGGGGCTCGGCTTTCACATCCGCTATCGCGACATGGCGCGCGGCGGCGTGCGCGTGGTTCCCACCCGCACCCATGAGCAGTTCGAACTGGAATCGAACCGACTGTACGACGAGGTGAAGGGGCTGGCCTACGCCCAGCAGGTCAAGAACAAGGACATCCCGGAGGGCGGGGCCAAGGCGGTCATCCTGCTGGGCCCGCTGGGCGACGTGGGGCTGGCCGTGGCGTCGGTCATCAACTCGCTGCTGGACGTGGTGCTGCCCGGCCAGGACACCCCGGCCCTGCCCGGCGTGGTGGATTACCTGGGCCGCGAGGAAATCATCTACTGCGGCCCGGACGAGAACATCCAGCCCGCGCACATCGCCTGGATGGTGGAACGCGCCCGCCAGCGCGGCTACCGCTGGCCCTCGGCGTTCATGAGCTCCAAGGCCGGGGCGGGCATCAACCACAAGCAGTACGGCGTCACCAGCATCGGGGTGATGGTCTTTGCCGAGGAAATGCTGCGGCATCTGGGCATCGATCCCTTCACCCAGCCGTTCACGGTGAAGATCACCGGCGGTCCCAAGGGCGACGTGGCGGGCAACCTGATGCGCCTGATGTTCAAGGCCTACGGCGACAACGCGCGCATCGTGGCCGTCAGCGACGGGCACGGCGGGGCCTGGGATCCGGACGGGCTGGACCGGGCCGAACTGCTGCGCCTGGTGGACGCGCAGCGCAGCATCAGCGCCTTCGACCCGGCCCGGCTGCGCGGCGAGGGGGCGTGGGTGGCCGTGTCCGACACCCCGGAAGGGGTGCGCCGCCGCAACACCCTGCACAACACCGCCCACGCCGATATATTCATCCCCGCCGGGGGGCGGCCCGACACCATCAATACCCGCAACTGGCACGACTTCTTCGACCGGGGCGGGGCGCCCACGGCGCGCGCCATCATCGAGGGGGCCAACCTGTTCGTGGCGCCGGAGGCGCGCAAGCGCCTTGCCGAGCGCGGAGTGCTGGTGGTGCACGGCTCGTCGGCCAACAAGACCGGGGTCATCTGCTCCTCGTACGAGGTGCTGGGCGGCCTTGTCATGACCGACGAGGAATTCATCGCCCACAAGGTCCGCTTCGTGGCCGAGGTGCTGGACATCCTGCGGGTGCGCGCCCGCGACGAGGCGCGCCTGCTGCTGTCCGAAATACGCCGCTGCGACGGCTGCAAGGCCCTGCACGAGATTTCCGTGGATGTCTCGCTGGAAATGAACGCCGTGGCCGATGCGCTGTACGCGGCGCTGGTGGCGCGCGGCGAACCGGTGGAGGCCGACCCCGCCTTGCGCCAGGTGCTGCTGGGCTACCTGCCGCCGGTGCTTGTGGAGCGCTTTCCCGAGCGGATCTTCGAACGCATTCCGCTGCGCCACCAGTATGCGCTGGTGGCCGCGCACACGGCATCGCGCATCGTCTACGCAGAAGGCGCGGGCTGGCTGGCTCCGCTGGCGCGCCAGCGTGATGCCGAAAGCGTGGCCCGGGCCTGGCTGCGCGAGGACGGGCGCATCCGCGACCTGATCGCGGCGGTGTCG
>NZ_VRYY01000409.1 GCF_015731765.1 Nitratidesulfovibrio oxamicus | reverse complement strand
AGCCCCCCCGGCACCCCGGACGTGCCGGGGCCGGACGGACCCTGCGACGTGCTGGGGCCGTCCGGCCCGCCCCTGACCGAACTGCGCCGCCGGGTGGGCATGGTCTTCCAGACGCCCAACGTGCTGCCCATGAGCATCCGCCGCAACCTGTTGCTGCCGCTGGAACTGGTGCGCGGGCAACTGCCCGACGCCCCGGCCCGCATGCAGGCCGTGCTGACCGACGTGGGCCTGTGGGACGACGTGCGCCAGCGGCTGGACCGCCCCGCCGCGCAGCTTTCCGGCGGGCAACAGCAGCGGCTGTGCCTGGCCCGCATGCTGATCCTGCAACCGGACGTGCTGCTGCTGGACGAGCCCACCGCCTCGCTGGACGCGGCCACCACCCGCGATATGGAGCAACTGGTGCGCCGCCTGGCGACCAACCGCCCGGTGCTGATGGTGTCGCACAGCCTGGGGCAGGCCCTGCGCCTGGCCGACCGGGTGGTCATCTTCGCCGACGGCAGGCCCCAGCGGGAATTCACCCCCGCCGACCTTGGCGGCGATGCGGGCCGCGAGGCCCTGATGCAGGCGCTGCTGTAAGCAGCACGCCGGATCCCCACCGCCGCTCCTTCCTTCCCCGGCAGTCCGACCCATCATCCGCCTGTGCGACAGCCTGCATCCATGGCACGCGCAGGCCGCGGCTGCTTTGTGAAAGTCATTTATTCCTGCACGATATACTATAATATGCCACCAATCACGGATTCCGGCGGCTACCGCGTTGACATTTGCCGGAGGCCTGGCGTAGTGGATTTTTATAGATGTATAAATGTCGACATTTATAATGTTCAAAAAATCGCAAGGGGACACCATGTCTGACATCCACGCCATCACCACCGCCCAGGCGCCGAAGGCCATCGGACCATATTCGCAGGCCATCGCGCTTCCCGGGCTGCTCTTCGTCTCCGGACAGCTTCCCATCGATCCCGCAACCGGCAACATGGTCGAAGGACCGATAAGCCTGCTCGCGCACCGCGTCTTCACCAACCTGCGCGCCATTGCCAAGGCCGCTGGCTGCGACATGGGCGATGCCGTCAAGACCACGGTGTTCCTCACCGATCTTGCGGTGTTCCCGACCGTCAACGCCATCTACGCAGAATACTTCCCACAGCCCTATCCGGCCCGCAGCGCCATCCAGGTCGCGGCGCTTCCCCTGGGAAGCCCTCTGGAAGCCGAAGCCATCTTCATGCGCAAGGGCTGACCATTCCACCATTGCAACCATCAAAAGGAGCGATCATGAATCTCGCGATCCTGCCACGGCGCGGCTACGTGCAGCACCCTACCCCCATCGAAGCCTGCCCCGCCTTTTCCCGGGCGCTCGGCAACAAGGTGAACATCTTCATCAAACGCGATGACCTATTGCCCGGATGCGCGGGCGGCAACAAGACGCGCAAGCTCGATTTCTCCATGGCGGATGCGGTGGCGCACAAGGCGGACACCATCATCACCTGCGGCGCGGTGCAATCGAACCACTGCCGCCTGACGCTTGCCTGGGCCGTCAAGGAAGGGCTGGACTGCCATCTCGTACTCGAAGAACGCGTGAGCGGCAGCTACAAGCCCGAAGCTTCGGGAAACAACTTCCTGTTCAACCTGTTGGGCGTCAAAAGCATCACCGTGGTTCCCGGCGGCTCGGACATGCCGGGCGAGATGGAAAAGCTGGCCGCGCGGCTGCGCGCCAACGGGCGCACCCCGTACATCATCCCCGGCGGGGCATCCAATGCCATCGGCGCGACGGGCTACGTGGCCTGCGCACAGGAAATACTGCAACAGCTGTTCGAAATGGGGCTGCCCATCCACCACATGGTGGTGCCCAGCGGCAGCGCGGGTACCCATGCGGGCATAGCCGTCGGCATGGTAGGCAACAACGCGGGCATCCCCGTATCCGGCATCAATGTCAGCCGTACCAAGACCGACCAGGAACAACTGGTGCGCAAGCTGGCGCGGGCCACGGCTGACCATGTCGGCATGAAGGGAACATTCCCGGACGATGCGGTGACCTGCTTCGACGGATACGTCGGGCCCGGATACTCGCTCCCGACGGATTCCATGGTCGAAGCGGTAAAGCTTCTGGCGCGCACGGAAGGAATACTGCTTGACCCCGTATACTCCGGAAAGGCCATGGCTGGCCTGATCGACCTTGTCCGCTCCGGATATTTCACGGAAGGGGCCAACGTACTGTTCCTGCACACCGGCGGATCACCGGCACTGTACGCCTATCTTGAAACGTTCAGGTAGGCACATGGCGCATGCCCTGGCATGACACGCAAGGCAGGCGGGTTTTGCCAGGCTGCGCAGTGAAAGATCATGGCGGCGGGGCGATGCACATCGCCCCCCTGCCCCTGGCAGCACGGAAAACACGCGGCGGGGGCATTCCCCACCGTACGGCATGTCCCTGCGGCACCCGCAGGGCACTGAACCCGGAATACCAACGAAGGAGCCTGCATCATGGAAAAGCGTCTTGAAATGCATGGTGGGATTCTTGGAGGCTTGGTTCCGCTCCTCGTTCTCATCGGTGGCCTGATATGGCTCTCCGTGGCGGAACGCGGAGGCACGAAACCCTTCTGGGCCTGTGCGTGGCTGGCCATAGCCGTTGGACTCTTCTTCGCGCGCAACAAGGAGGAATACTGCAAGTCCATCATGCGCGGTATCGGGGACAAGACCGGCATCGTCATCATCACGGCATGGCTGTTCGCGGGCGTGTTCGGAACACTCATGGTCGCCGGTGGCCTTGTCGACGGGCTGTTGTGGATGGGCATGACCACGGGGGCGAAGGGTGCGGCGTTCACCCTCATAGTCTTCTTCGCGGCCATGCTGTTCTCGCTCGGCACGGGCACAAGCACCGGCACCTGCATCGCACTCACGCCGGTGCTGTACCCCGCCGGGCATTTCCTGGGCGCGGACCCGAGCATGCTCGGGCTGGCCATCCTTTCCGGCGCGGCCTTCGGTGACAATCTCGCCCCCATATCGGACACCACCATCGTTTCGGCCTATACTCAGGGGGCCACGATGAAAGATGTCGTTCGCAGCCGTTTTCCGCTGTCCATGTCCGCCGCCGCCATCGCGGGTGTGGTGTTTCTGATTTTCGGCGGCGGCGGAGAACTGCACCCCCTGCCTGAAATACAGGCCCGCATGGACGCCACCGGGGCGATTATGCTCATCGCCCTCGTGGTGGTGGTGGCCGCCGCCCTGTCCGGCAGGCACATCATCGAGTCGCTCATCTACGGCAACGTGGCGGCCGGCATCATCGGCGTGGTGACGGGACGCTTCTCCCCTGCCACCCTGTTCAGCATTCCCCCAAAGCGCGGGGTATCGACCGGGCTCATCGAAAACGGCATCAACGGCGTGGTCGGCGCCATCATCTTTGCCGTCCTGATCCTGGCGGTAACCTCGGTACTGGTGGAAAGCGGCATCATGAAGCGTATCCTGACCCTGGCCGAAACCGCGTTCGTACGAACCGTCCGGCAGGCGGAACTCTTCATCATCGGTATCACGATCCTTGCTTCCATCCCCATTTCCGCCAACGCCCCCGCCGAATTGCTGGTGGGCCCCTCACTCGTGCGTCCGTTGGGCGAAAAGTTCGATCTGGCCCCGGCCCGCCGCGCCAATCTCATGGATTGCGCCGTCTGCACCATCTTCTTCACCCTGCCGTGGCACATCGTGGTGGCGGCATGGTATGCAGCGCTAATCACCGCCGCCGACGCCTACGGCATCAGCGCTCCGTCCATCAGTTCGGCGTTGTACAATCCTTATTCCTGGGCATTGCTCGGCGTGCTGCTGTTCTCTGCCGCAACCGGCTGGAATCGCAAGTTCGGCGGCAACGAAGGGCTTGTGGGCGAAACAGCCTGATCTGCAGCAACTCGACCGGGTGTCCGATCCTGTTCCGGTGACAACCGGCCCGGCACTCCGAACTCCCCAGAACCAGCCCAGACTGAACCACGGGGCCGGGACGATCCCGGCCCCGTTCCGTTCCTCCAACAGCAAACGGCACGACAGCCCCCCCGAGCTGCGCCGCACCGCCAAAGCCAGCCTTGACCATCCATTGCGCGAACTATATCTGCACGGAAACAACGCGCAGGGGTGCACATGCAGGGTTTTACCAAGCAGACATACTGCCATCGGGTAGCCGACTACATTAAGGAACGAATCCTTGCCGGGGAATTCACCCCGGGCGACAAGATCAACGAGGTGCTTCTGGCCACGCGCCTCTCCATCAGCCGGGCTCCTGTTCGCGAAGCCTTGCAACTGCTTGTCCAGGAGGGGCTGGTCATCTCCATTCCGCAGCGCGGCAAGTTCATCACGGCCCTGACGGCAAAAGACATCCGCGACAGCTACTTCACCGGAGGGGTGCTGGAAGGCGCCGCGGCAGCCTCCACCATCAGCGCCTTCTCCGACGAAGATTTCTCGGAACTGCGCGCCATCGTGGATGCCATGGCGGACACCGTCGCCAAGGGCGGCGACATGGACGAGCTGTCGAAGCTCGATACCCGGTTCCATGGCGTCATTTTTTCCCGAACCGACAACGATCTGCTGGTGGAACTGTCGCGCCGGTCCTGCCAAGGGCTCGGCAAATTCCTGCTTTTCCGCCACTGGCGCACCACCTTTGCCCCGGCGGAAGTCCTCCAGCGCCACCGCGTGGTGCTCGACGCCATGCTTTCCCGCGATCCAGCGCGCATCGAACACACCCTCCGCGAACACTATGCCGAGTCCGGCAAGCGCATGGCCCGTTGGGGCATCGACCAGGCCGCAGAGGATTGATCCGGGCCGGGTTCATCGCATCTTCACGTATTTGCAAAGCGCGGCGTTTGCCTTTATGGAGAGCCAACCGCTCGCACCCCCAAACACCCTCAGGAGTCTGTCATGCTTCGGCGCATAGAAGTTGGCCTTCGGCCGCAGGTCACCGATACCGTGGGCCGCAACGTCGCCGCCAAGATCCGGGCCTCGCTGGGCCTGAACGTGGAATCCGTGCGCCTTGTCAGGGTGTTCACCGTGGATGGCCTTTCCGAAGACGCGCTGGCCCGCATGGTGGCCCAGGGCGTGCTGCACGACCCCGTGCTGCAGGACGCCGCGCTGGACCTGTTGCCCGCCCCGCAGGGCGCGGCCCCGGCGGACTGGGTGCTGGAAGTGGGCTTTCGCCCCGGCGTCACCGACAACGAGGGCCGAACCGCGCGTGACACCCTGGCCCTGGTGCTGGGCGCCGACCGCCGTTCCATCGCCGTGTACACCTCGGCCCAGTTCCACGTGACCTGCGCCAAGGACACGCCCCTGTCCCGCGCGGACATGGAACACATCGCCCGCGACCTGCTGGCCAATGAACTGATCCAGCGATTTGCCCTGAAAAGCCGCGACGAATGGGCCGCCGAACCCGGCTTTGCCCCGCAGGCCGCGCAGGTGACCGGGGCATCCAGCGACGAGGTGGCCATAATCCCGCTGTCCTCCATGGACGACGCGGCCATGCTGGCCTTCAGCCGCGAGAATACGCTGGCCCTCAGCCTGGAAGAACTGCACGCCATCCGCGCCTACTACGCGGACCCCGCCGTGCGCGCCGACCGTGCCGCCATGGGCCTGTCCGCCGACCCCACCGACGCGGAAATCGAGGTGCTGGCCCAGACCTGGTCCGAGCACTGCAAGCACAAGATATTTTCCGCCCGCATCGACTACGAGAACCGCGAAACGGGCCGCCGCGAGGTGGTGGACAGCCTGTACAAGACGTACATCCAGGGTTCCACCAAGACCATCCGCCAGCGCCTGGGCGAGCGCGACTTCTGCCGCTCTGTGTTCAAGGACAACGCCGGGGTCATCGCCTTCAACGACACCCACGACGTGTGCATCAAGGTGGAAACCCACAACAGCCCCTCTGCGCTGGACCCCTACGGCGGCGCGCTGACCGGCATCGTGGGCGTGAACCGCGACCCCATGGGCACCGGCCTTGGCGCGGAACTCTTGTGCAACACCGACGTGTTCTGCTTTGCCTCGCCCTTCCACGAGGGTGAACTGCCCCCCCGCCTGCTGCACCCGCGCCGGGTCATGGAAGGCGTGCGCGAGGGCGTGGAGCACGGCGGCAACAAGTCGGGCATCCCCACCGTCAACGGCTCCATCGTGTTCGACGAACGCTACCTCGGCAAGCCGCTGGTGTACTGCGGCACCGTGGGCATGCTGCCCAAGGAGATTCACGGGCGTCCCGGCTGGTACAAGAAGGCCCTGCCCGGCGACATCATCGTCATGGCGGGCGGGCGCATCGGCAAGGACGGCATCCACGGCGCCACCTTCTCGTCGGAAGAACTGCACGAAGGCTCCCCGGCCACGGCGGTGCAGATCGGCGACCCCATCACCCAGCGCAAGATGTACGACTGCATCATGCGCGCCCGCGACATGGGCCTGTACAACGCCATCACCGACAACGGCGCGGGCGGCCTGTCCTCTTCCGTTGGCGAAATGGCCCAGGATACCGGCGGCTGCCGCCTGGACCTTTCGCGCGCGCCGCTGAAGTACGACGGCCTGCGCCCGTGGGAAATCCTGCTGTCGGAAGCGCAGGAACGCATGACCCTGGCCGTGCCGCCGCAAAAGCTCGACGCCTTCCTGGCCCTGGCCAAAGAGATGGATGTGGAACTCACCCCGCTGGGAGAATTCACCGAATCGGGCCGCTTCCACGTGGTATACGGCGACAGGCAGGTTGCCTGCCTGGACATGGACTTCCTGCATGACGGCGTGCCCCAGATGCAACTTTCCGCCGTGTGGGAACGCCCGTCCTTCGCCCCGGAATGCGAATGCAGGCTGAACCCGGCCCCTGCGGAGCAAGGCCCGCTGCTGCACGCCATGCTGGGCCGCCTGAACATCTGCAGCAAGGAATACCTGATCCGCCAGTACGACCACGAGGTGAAGGGCGGCAGCGTGGTGAAGCCCCTCGTCGGCGTCAAGCGCGACGGCCCGGCGGACGCCGCCGTGGTGCGCCCCCTGCTGGACAGCCAGGCGGGCATCGTGCTTTCGCACGGCATCTGCCCCAAGTTCAGCGACCACGACACCTACTGGATGATGGCCAACGCCATCGACGAGGCGGTGCGCAACGCCGTGGCCGTGGGCGGCGACCCCGACCGCATGGCCGGCACCGACAACTTCTGCTGGTGCGACCCGGTGCAGTCGGAAAAGACCCCCGACGGCCAGTACAAGCTGGCCCAGCTGGTGCGCGCCAACCAGGCCCTGGCCCACTTCTGCCTTGCCTACGGGGTGCCCTGCGTTTCCGGCAAGGACTCCATGAAGAACGACTACTTCGGCGGCGGGGTGAAAATCTCCATCCCGCCCACGGTGCTGTACTCGGTGCTGGGCGTCATGGACGACGTGAACCGGGCCGTCACCTCCGACTTCAAGCAGCCCGGCGACAAGGTGTACCTGCTGGGTGATACCTTCCGCGAACTGGGCGGCAGCGAAATCGCCGACCAGTTGAACACCGTGGGCGCGCAGGTGCCCCAGGTGGACGCGCTGGCCGCCATGGCCCGCTACCGCGCCCTGCACGGGGCCATCAACGCGGGCCTCGTCACCGCCTGCCACGACCTGTCCGACGGCGGCATTGCCGTGGCCCTGGCCGAAATGGCCGTGGGCGGGCGGCTGGGCGCGCGGTGCGACATCGCCGCCGTGCCCGCCGTAAGCGACATGACCGCCACGGAACTGCTGTACTCCGAATCGGCCAGCCGCCTGCTGGTCACCGTGAAGCCGGGCAACGCCGCCGCCTTCGAGGCGCGCCTTGCCGGGTCTGCCTGCGCCTGCATCGGCGAGGTGACGGAGGATGCGGTCCTTACCGTCACCGCGCAGGGCGCGCCCCTGCTGGCGGAGGGCGTGGAAGGCCTGGCCCGTTCGTTCAAGGCTACCTTCGACTGGTAGCCCGACGCCCACGCGTCTTGTTGACCGCCGGGGACGGCCCCCGGAATGCAACACGCCGGACACATGCATGACACCACGGGGCAGGCCGCAAGGCCTGCCCCGTCTGCATTGGTCCGGCGTGCTGCAATGGTCCGGCGTGCTGCAATGGTCCGGCGTGCTGCATTGGTCCGCCCCATTTGCGCTGGCCGTCCCATTCGTGCCGGACACCCTGCCAGCATGGTCAGGCCCGTTCCCCGGGGTCGTCGTATCACCCGGTGTCTACCGCATTATTTGCGGTGGCGCACGGCAGAAAAGCATGCCATGATCGTATAGCTTCCCACGGTCTCAGCCCGGTCGTAACGCCGTCCGTGCCCGGAGTCGCCATGCGGCCGCACATGTTCTCCATCCGCGTCACCCTGGTCTGGGTCGCCCTTCTGGCGGCCCTGCCCTCGTTCGGGGTCATCCTGTACGATTCCCACCGTCTCGCCTCGCAACTGAAGGGCGAGGCAGAGGCCTCGGTCACCCGGGCCGCCAGCAGCATCACCGCCCTGCAGGAACGCGTGGCCGATGGCGCCCGCCAGACCCTGACCATCCTGGCCGCCCTGCCCGATGTGCGCCGACTGGATCCGGCCGCCTGCGAAGCGGTATTCCGCGAGGTGCTGGCCGAGGACACCACCCTGCTGAACCTGCTGGCCCTCGACGCCAACGGCGACCTTGTCGCCTCGGCGCGCCAGCCCCTGCCGCTCCCCGGCCAGGCCCCGTTCAACCTCGCCGACCGCCTATACTTTCGCACGGCGCTGCGCGACAAACGCTTTGTCAGCGGCGAATATGTGGTGGCGCGCACCCTGCACGAGGCCACCTTTCACTTCGCACTGCCGCTCGTGGATGACGAAGGCCGGGTGTACGGCGTGCTGGCCGCGCCCATGCGGCTCAACCAGTATGACGACCTCTTCGACAAGCTGAACCTGCCCCCCGGGTCGGTGCTCAGCGTAACCGACCATCGCGGCATCCGCCTGGCCTACCACCCGCAGAGCGACGTCAACCCCGTTGGCAAGCCCATCCGCAAGGAAATACTGAACATCCTGCACTCCATGCCGGATGCGGGGCTGTTCACCCGCGAAAGTTCCGACGGCAGGGTGCGACTGTACGGGTTTACCCGCGTGCGCCTGTACCCGGAATCCGCCCCCTACCTGAACGTGATGGTGGGCATTCCCGAAGAGGCCGTGCTGGCCCCGGTGCGCGCCGCGCGCAACCGCGCCCTGCTGTTGCTCGGCGGCGCCATGGCCGTGACCCTGGCCGTGGCCTGGAGCATCGGGGGCAGACTGGTGGCCCGGCCCCTGTCGCACATCTCCGCCACAGCCACCCGTATCGGTGAAGGGCAGTTGGGCGCGCGCACCGGCATCCGCCACGACATGGGCGAAATCGGCCAGCTGGCCTTCAGCGTGGACAGCATGGCCGCCATTCTCGCCAGCCGCCAGCGCGAACGCGAGGCCTTCACCGCCGAACTGCGCGACAACGAGGCCCGCTACCGCGCCGTGTTCGACAACGCCATGGACGCCATCCTGCTGGCCGACGCGGACACCGGCCTCATCCTGGACGCCAACCGGGCGGCCCAACAGGTCTTCGGCTACACCCGCGATGAGTTGGTGGGCATGCACCAGCGCCAGTTGCACCCGGACAGGACGCACCGCAACGGCTTCGGGGGCCGCTTCAACACCCTGCGCGAGCAGCCGCTGGAACTGCCTGCGGAAATGCCCATGCGCACCAGGGCGGGCATCGAACGCGACATGCTGGTCAAGGCCAGGTTGATGCGCGTGGGCGACCGCGACGTGGCCGTGGGCATGTTTCACGACATCACCGAACGCAGGCAGTCGGAACAGCAACTGCGCGAGGTGGAGGCCCGCTTCCGCTCCATCGTCGAAGGCGCGCCGCTGGGCCTCTTGCTGCTTACCCTGGACCAGGCCGAGCACCTGCGCATAGAGGCGGTGAACCCCACGGCCGACACGGCCCTGCACATCACCGGGCGGGGCCTGCTGGGGCGGCGGCTGACCGAAGCCCTGCCCGGCATCGGCGCCACCAACCTGCCCACCATCTTCGTCGGCATCGCCCGCAAGGGCGGGGAATTCAGCGTCACGGCCCATGCCAGCTCCGGGTGGCTGCCCGCCGGATGGGCCTTTGTGGACCTGTGGGTGTTCCGCACCGGCAACCGCCAGATCGCGGTGATGTTCGCCGACGTCACCCGGCGCACCCGCGCCGAGGACGAACTGCGCCAGACCAGGGATAGGGCGGAAAAGGCCAACCGCTCCAAATCGGAATTCGTCGCGGTGATGAGCCACGAGGTGCGCACCCCCATCAACGGCATCATGGGCATGCTGCAACTGCTGCGCGGCAGCCACCTTTCCGGCGACCAGGAAGACTGCGTGGACACGGCCCTGGGCGCCAGCCGCAACCTGCTGCGCATCCTCGACGACATCCTGGACATCTCGCGCATGGAGGCGGGCGCCCTGCCGCTGGTTGAAGAATCGTTCACCGTGGCCCAGATGACCGAACCCGTGCATGCCATGCTGGCCCCCCAGGCCAAGGCCAAGGGCCTGGCCTTCACGATGCAGGCCGCCCCGGACCTGCCCCCGGAATTTGCGGGCGATGCCGGGCGCATCCGCCAGGTGCTGGTGAACCTGGTGTCCAATGCGGTCAAATGCACCGACACGGGCGAGGTACGCGTGGAGATATACCCGCTGCCGCGATGCGGTATGGCTGATCGGGTCTCCATCCACATGGCGATCATCGATACGGGCATCGGCTTCGCGCCGGAACGGCTGCGCACCCTGTTCGAAAGTTACACCACGGACAGCGCGGCCACGACCCGGCCCGGCGGCACGGGCCTCGGCCTGGCCATCGTGCGGCGGCTCGTCCTGCTCATGAACGGCACCATATGCGTGGCCACCGCCCCCGGCGAGGGCACCGAATTTCACATCACCCTGCCCCTGCGCGCAGAAGGCGAACGCCCCAAGGCACCCCGTGCGGTTCGGCGCGGCGCGCCGACAGACATCGCGTCGGGCACGGCACCGGACGCTGCACCGGACGTACCCGCAGACGCTCCGCCGAACGTGGCGGGGCCTGCCCCGGAAACAGTCCGTGGCCCAGGCGTCCCTCCGGCACATCCCCGAATGGCAACGCCGCCGGTTGCGGATGCATCGGCAGGGGCGCCCGCTGCGGCAAGGGACACGGCAGGCGGCGCGACAGGGGGCCATGCGCCGGACGCCTCACGGACGCCGCCGCGCATTCTGGTGGTGGATGACGACGAGGTGAACCTTGTCACCGCGCAACGGCTGCTGATCCGGCTGGGCTATTTCGCAGATCGCGCCGCCTCCGGGCGGCAGGCACTGGAAATGCTGGGGCGAGACCACTACGATGCGGTGCTCATGGACATCCAGATGCCCGACATGGACGGCATGGAAGTGACACGGCGCATCCGCATGCGCGAGGCCGTGCCCCCCGGCGCCACCTCGCCGTGGGTGCCGGTGCTGGCCCTGACCGCCCACGCCATGCTGGGTGACCGCGAGCGTTTTCTGGCGGCGGGCATGAACGAATACCTGGCCAAACCCATCGAGATCGACCAGTTGGACGCCCTGTTGCGAGCCCTGTTGCGAGTCTAGTTGCGAGTCTGGTTGCGAGCCTAGTTGCGAGCCCGGCGGCAAGACCAGCAAGACCCGTTGAACAGCCCGCCACGCAGCCAGACATAGTCCGTTGCAGGCCGGGCGGGTTCCTGCCCGGCCTCCTCCGTCGTGCACGCCCGCCTCGCGCGCCTTCGCTGTGCGCCTTGCAAAATGCCCTGCCAGGCATAATCCAACTGCACGCACAACCTGCGTTTTTTCCTTCACCAGCTTGACGCAACCCCTTCCCTTGGGTACAGCGAAAACAAACAAGAACGGCGCCATACCGGGTCTTGTCGGTACGTGGCGGGGGCGGCCTGAAGCCGGGCAGAGCCCTGCCCCTGCGCGGCGCGCTGCATCATGCGCCTGCCGCCGCCACGCGCGCCGACCGCCCATTGGCACACCGCCCCGAACACCGGGGCGGGCACCCTGCGAATTCACGCCGCAGGACAAACCGGGGGGGTCGCATGCTGTTCACCCGTTCGCTGGGCGCCAAGGTGCAAATGCTCGTCGTGGGCACCGCGGTCATCGTCTTTGCGGCGTTGTTCCTCGCCAACTCCTACTGGCAACGGGAAACCACCCTCCACCTCATCCACGATTCTTCCGCCCGTACCGCCCAGATATTGCTTGAGGCCATCAACGACCCCATGTCCAAGGGCAACGACGAAGGCACTGCGGAAAAGTTCAGCGCCATCGCCGCGCGCTACCCCACCGTCAGCGTGCACCTGACCGATTTCCGGGGGGCCATCACCTATTCCACCCGGCACGAGGCCATCCGCAAGCCCATGAAGGAAGTGGTGCGCGACCCCAGCTTTGCCGCGCGCTTCGACACGGTGCTGCAAAAGCCGGTGGACGAGGGGCAACTGCTGGAACTGGGCGGCGTGCCGTACTACACCGAGTTCAAGACCATCCCCAATGCGCCGGAATGCCACCACTGCCACGGCGCCAGCCAGCCCATCCTGGGGGCCATGGTCATGTTGCAGGACATTTCCGCCGACGCAGCCCTGCTGCGCACCCGCCAGTGGCAGGGCGGCGCCCTTTCTCTGGCGGGCATGCTGGCCCTTACCGCCGTGCTCTCGCTGTTCATGCGCCGGGCCGTGGTGGGCCGGGTGCGCACCATCGCCCAGGTGAGCAGTGAAATCGAACGCGGCAACTACGCCGTGTCCTTCACCGATGAAAGTGGCGACGAGTTGGGCGTGCTGTCCGCCAACCTGGCGGCCATGGTCTCCACAATCCGCAACCAATTGGAATACAACAAATCCGTACTTGGCGGCATCATCGTGCCGCTGGCGGTCATGGACAAGGCGGGGCGCATCGAATTCGCCAACCAGCCCATGTGCGCCATCCTGGGGTCCGCGTGCAAGGACCTGATGGGCCTTTCACTGCGCGAGGTGCTGGAAAAGGGCGGGCAGGACTGCACCCTGCAATGCGACCCGGTGGCCCAGGTGCTGTCCACCGGTACCAGTACCAGCGGCATGCTGCGCTTCGCGCGGCGCGACGGGGTGGGTTTTCCGCTGCACTACGAGGCATCGCCCCTGCGCGACACCGCCGGACAGGCCGTGGGGGTCATCACCGTGATGATCGACCTGACCCAGGAGGAAGAGGACAAGGTCCGCATAGAAACCCAGCGCCGCAACCTGCTGGAAGTGGCCGAGGAAGTGACCGGGGTGGCCCGCGCCCTGTCCGATGCCGCCGGCGAGCTTTCCGTGCGCATGGGCGAACTGGCCCGCAACGTCATCGAATCCACCGACGAAACGGCCCAGGTGGCCACGGCCATGGATGAAATGAACGCCACGGTGATGGAGGTCACCCGCAACGCCTCGGCCACGGCAGAGGCCGCCGACCTTGCCAACAACGAGGCGCAACAGGGCGGCAGCGAGATGCAGGCCACCGTGGCCGAAACGCGCCAGGTGGCCGAACGGGCCGCCGGGCTGGCGACCTCGCTCAACGATCTGGCAGCGCGGGCCGACAATATTGGCCGGGTCATCGACGTGATCAACGAAATCGCCGACCAGACCAACCTGCTGGCGCTGAACGCCGCCATCGAGGCGGCGCGCGCCGGGGATGCCGGGCGGGGATTCGCCGTGGTGGCCGACGAGGTGCGCAAGCTGGCCGAAAAGACCATGACCGCCACCAAGGAAGTGGAGCACGCCATCAAGGACATCCAGGCTGGCACGGCCCAGGCCGTGGACGAGATGACCCGCACGCGCGGCCAGGTGGAAGCCACGGCGGACAAGGCAGAAGGCACCGGCGAGGCCTTGGGGCGCATCGTGCGGCGGGCTGTGAGCATTGCCGACATGGTGCGCAACATCGCCACCGCGTCGGAACAGCAATCGGCCACCAGCGACGAGATCAACCGCAACGTCACCCGCATCAACGACCTGTCGCGCGACATCGCCGAGCGCATCCACACGGCGGAAGCCTCGATCAACGAGGTGTCCGGCATGGCCCGGCGGCTGGGCGAACTGGTGGAACGGTTCCGCCAGTAGGGGGCGGGCCTTGCCCGCAACCGGGGACGCCAGGTTTTTCACGTAATCTTTCCGCCAGTTCGCGGAGAATGATTGAACAGTCCACCGACCTGATGTATAGGTGGCAATACCGCATGTTCCCTCCGCCCCGTCCTGCGGCACGCCCCGCGCGGCGCACACCGCACCCGCACGGGCACGCCCCCTGCGGGACAACGGGGGACGGGGAACGCGCGAAAGCGACGAGACATCCACGGTCACCCCGGACCGCCAGCACAAATGCAGGCATCCGGCACCGCACGAACATCACCGGGCCGATACAGGCCCCAACGGTCCTTAAGGAGGCATCCCGTGCCGAACATGCTCGAAGTCTACAAATGCGTTCACTGTGGCAACATCGTTGAAGTCCTGCACGCCGGCGGCGGCGACCTGGTCTGCTGTGGCGAACCCATGAAGTTCATGAAGGAAGGCACCAGCGACGGCGCCAAGGAAAAGCACGTGCCGGTCATCGAAAAGACCGCCACCGGCTACAAGGTGAAGGTAGGCTCCGTGGCCCACCCCATGGAAGAAACCCACTGGATCGAGTGGATCGAACTCATTGCCGACGGTCGCAGCTACACCAGGTTCCTGAAGCCCGGCGACGCCCCCGAGGCCGAATTCTGCATCCAGGCCACCGAAGTTTCCGCCCGCGAATACTGCAACCTGCACGGACACTGGAAGGCGTAAGCCAGCCCGCGCGCCGCGCCCGCCGGGCGGCAGCCGTCCCCGCCGCACCCGGCGGG
>NZ_VRYY01000397.1 GCF_015731765.1 Nitratidesulfovibrio oxamicus | reverse complement strand
CGGCCTCGAAGGGGTCTGTTTCGTCAGGCGGCGGGGACTGCGCAGGCGCCTCCGGTTCCGGCTCCGGTTCGGGGGCGGCGGGCTTGCCGCCTGATCCCAGCATGTCTTCCAGCAGGGCGTCCAGATCGGCCACGTCCACCAGGTCGGCGGGTTTCTGCGGGGCGGCGGGCGCCGCAGGCGCGGGCGGCGCCTTGGCGTCCAGCCCGGAAATGAGGTCGTCGATGTCGTCGTCGCCCATGGATGAACCGGAACCGCCCGAGGTCAGGTCTGCGGCGCTGGGCGCGCCCAGATCGCCGAGCAGGGCGTCCACGTCGGTCATGTCGGGCATGGACAATTTCTCGTCCGGATCGACGGGGCGGCCAGTGATGGCCGAAGGCGTGGACGAGACGGGCTTGGCGGCCATGGCGTGAGCCTCCTCTGCATCGTGGTGGGCTGCGGTGGCCTTGGGGGCGGCGGGCGCCAGGGCCGGAGCGTGCTCCGGCGTATCCGGCAGGTCGCCTATGCTGTTCAGCAGGGCATCGATGTCGGCGTCCATGCTGGCGTCCATCCCGGAACCCGGTCCGGCATCGCCATGGCTTGCGTCGTCGTCCTGCGTCATGGAGGCGGCTGGAGACGGGGCAGGGGGCGGTGGCGCGATGTCGGCGTCCAGAGTATCGAACCCCGTCAGCGATTCCAGGCCGCCGCCGTCGGAAAACAGGTCTTCGAGTTCCTTCTCGAAGCTCGCGGCATCTGAGCCGGACTGCGCCTGCGGCGCGTTGCCCTTCTCGATGATGTCGGTAAGCTCGATGATGTCCTCGTCGGCCGTCAGGTGGGCATCGTCGGTGGGAGACATGACAGACCCTTGGGCAAACCTTCGGTAACGGTTGCGGCGCTCGCGCACCTGTCCGGCAAAGTGCCGCTGCGAGACGGCGGGCGCTTTGCGTGTTTCAAGGCATCAATACTACACACAGGAACGGGCATGGCGCAAGCGCGTGCGGCATGCCACATGGCGCGTGCCCCGCATGCCCTGAAGCGGGCCGTACGGCATGTCCCGAATGGCACGGACTGCCCGGCACGAACCGCCCGGCATGGCCCGACTCGGTACGGCCCGGCTGCACTCGGCCAACTCCGTTCCGCTCAACCCGACCCGGACCAGCCCGGAAACGCAAAGGGCCGCCCCCGAAGGGACGGCCCAGAAAGCCGGGAAAATGACGGCAGTGCCTAGCTATGGCACTTGGAGCCCTTGCAGCCCGTCAGTTCCTTTTTCTTGGCGGCGTCGGCGCCGGCGGTTTCAAGGTGGCAGCCCACGCAGCTCTTGAACTTGGTGCCCTTGTCATGCATGGCGTGGTAGTAGCCCTTGGCGGACTTGTCCTTCTTGTCCATGCTGTCGTGGCAACCGGCGGTGGCGCACTTCTGGTAGTCTTCCTTGCCGTTGACCGGGTGGTGGCATTCGCCACACTTCACGGCCTTGTGGGTCGAGTGGTTGAAGACCACGGGCTGCTTGGTCTTGTCCATCTTCAGACCGTCGGCAGGGGCCTTCGGAGCGGCGGCAAGGGCGGGCATGGCGATGGCAACGGCCAGCGCGAGCACACCGGTGAGGAACATCTTTTTCATCGCAGAAATACCTCCTTCACAAGGCATGTTAAGGATTTCCCAAGCGCCATGGTAGTAGGTCGCGTTCGCGGTGTCAAGACGGGCCGGGAAAATGCCGCGAACTCTGGTGGGTTAGGGGTAAACGCTGCCCCATTCCGAACGTGCCGCGCGTGCCGTGCGGCACAAGGTGGTGCGGATGTCCATTAGATTGCGCATGCGGCAAGGGCGGCGCTCAAGTGGTCGCAGCACCGGATTCCGGCACCTGCCGGAGACATCCGGCCAGGGCCAGCGCCGCGTGATTATTCGCCGCCGTCCCGCTTGCGGGTGCCGTCGGGGGCGTACTTGTCCATGTACCCGCGCGGGGTGACCATGCGCCCCCCCACCATGGTGGTGGCCCCGTTGCCGATGATGACGATGGACAGCATGTCCACCGTGGCCGGGTCGAAGGCGGAAAGCGGCGTGACCGACACCTGCTGGCCGGGGCGGTAGGCCTGGCGCACCAGTCCGATGGGGGTATCCGGCCCCCGGTGGCGGGCGGCGATGGCCAGGGCCTTTTCCAGATGGTCGGCCCGGCGGCGCGAGCGGGGGTTGTAGATGGCCACCACGAAATCCGCGCCAAGGGCCGCATCCAGGCGGCGTTCTATGATCGGCCACGGGGTCAGCAGGTCGCTCAGGCTCACCGAGGCGAAGTCGTGCATCAGCGGCGCGCCCAGCAGGGCGGCGGCCCCGCACAGGGCGGGCACGCCGGGCACCACCTCCACCGCGTGGGCCAGGTGGGCAA
>NZ_VRYY01000396.1 GCF_015731765.1 Nitratidesulfovibrio oxamicus | reverse complement strand
CCGCTGAGGCGGGCCAGCTTCACGATCAGGCCGGGCAGGCGGGCGGCGCCGCGCAGCACGGCGTCCTTGGGGCCGTTGACCATGCCGCCCGCCACCATGCAGGCGGGGGTGGTGTCCATGTGTTCCACCAGACGGCGGGCCGCGCCGGGGCACAGGGTGACGGCGGGATCCACGAAGATGACCACGTCACCGCTGGCGCGGACGACGCCAAGGTTGGCGGCGGCGGCAAAACCGGCGCCCGCCGGGGCTTCCACGATGACGGCCTCGGGCGCGATGTCGCGCGCGTTGCGCACGGTGGCGTCGGTGGAGGCGCGGTCCACGACGATGATATCGGCGGATTCGGCAAGGCCCGTCATTTCGGCTGCGGCGGCGCGGACCGAGGCAAGACAGTCGCCGATGTACTTCGCCGCGTTGGCGGCGACGATGACGAACGAGAGCTTCATGCGGGGTTCCTTCGGGGGTGTTGTGCGTTGGAGCGGTGTCGTTGTTGCCGGAAAGGGGCGCGCGAGCGTGGCCCGACTAACCTCATTGGCCCCACTGGCCCAACTGGTCCGATTGCCCGGCTGGCCCGATTGTCCGGCTGGCCAGATCGGCCCGTGCGGGCAGGGGCTGGCCGACTAGCGGGTTAGTCCCAGCACTGCGGCGGCAGGCGTCATGGCCTCGATGGCGATGGTCAGGAATTCGCCAAGCTCAAGGCCGATGGCCTCGCACTCGCGTATCCTTTCACGGCTGACGCTGGCGGCGAACGCCTTGTCCTTCATCTTCTTCTTCAGGCTGGAGGCCTGCATGCCGTCCATGCCGGTGGGGCGCACCAGCGCGGCGGCGCTGACCAGGCCGGTCACGCTTTCACCGCAGCGCAGGGCGCGGTCGAACAGGCTGGCCGGTTCGCGGCCGGTGCATTCGCTGTTGTGGGCCACGATGGCCTGTACGGCTTCCGGCGGCAGCCTGTCCCCGATGAGGTCCACGGCCACCAGGCCGTGGTGTTCGGGGGTGTCCTTGGTGAGCGGGTAGTCGATGTCGTGCAGCAGCCCGGTCAGGCCCCACAGTTCGGCGTCCTGCCCGAAGCGGGCGGCCAGGCCGCGCATGACGGCCTCGGTGGCCAGGGCGTGCTGGACAAGGTGGGGTTCCGGGTTGTGCGAGCGGAGCAGGTCGAGGGCTTCGGCGCGGGGGAGCATGGGGGCCTCCGGTGGACGGTCTTCGTGAAACGGGTCACATGGACTTCGAACCTTGTACGGCACGAGCACGGGCGTTGCAACCGCCGCGAACATGTGCGGGCCGGGTCGGGCCGAAGGGGGGCGCTGCCGCCGGGGCCGCGCGGGGCGCGGCTTTGTTGACACGTGCCCCATAAAAGCGGAAAAGAGGAGGTTATTTCGCCAAGGAAGGCGGAGATGGCCGCCACGCGGCCATGCGGCGTAATCCGTTCGCACCCCCTTCCGCCGGAATGTTTCCGGACGGGCGTAAACCGGCTGAAACCGGCGAGCACGATGGAACGAATACTCGGCATCAAGTTCCGTGAATACGGACAGATATACTATTTTCTCAGTGGTGGTCAGCCCGTTGCCGTGGGTGACAGGGTGATCGTGGAAACCGACCAGGGCCAGGGCATCGGCGAAGTGGTGGCCCTGCGCGGCGACCTGCCCGAAGACGCGGGAGAAACCGAGGCCGACCTGCGGCCCATCCTGCGCGTGGCCAGCGGTGAGGACCTGGAACAGGCGGCGGAAAACGAGAAGCTGGGCGACGAGGCCCGCGCCTTCTGCAACGAGTGCATCCGGGGCCGCGACCTGGAGATGAAGCTGGTGGACGTGGAAGTGTTCTTCGACCGCAGCAAGATCATCTTCTACTTCACCGCGCCGACCCGCATCGACTTCCGCGAACTGGTCAAGGATCTGGTCAAGAACTACCGCACCCGCATCGAACTGCGCCAGATCGGCGTGCGCCACGAAACGCAGATGATCGGCGCGGTGGGCAACTGCGGCATGGTCTGCTGCTGCCGCCGCTTTCTGCGCAAGTTTGCCCCGGTGACCATCAAAATGGCCAAGGAACAGAACCTGTTCCTGAATCCGGCCAAGATTTCGGGCATTTGCGGGCGGCTGCTGTGCTGCCTGAGCTACGAGCAGGAAAACTACGAGGAATTTCACCGGCGCTGCCCGCGTCTGGGCAAGAAGTACCTGACCTCGCGCGGCGCGGTGAAGGTGCTGCGCGCCAACATGTTCCGGGGCAGCCTGGCCCTGCTGACCGAGTCCAACGAAGAGGTCGAGGTCACGCTGGAAGAATGGCAGCAGATGGAGCCGCGCCGACCCGAGCAGGGCGGCGGTGGCCCCGGCGGCCACGGCGGCGGCATGCCGCGCCCGGAC
>NZ_VRYY01000395.1 GCF_015731765.1 Nitratidesulfovibrio oxamicus | reverse complement strand
GGCCAGCACGGCGCGGGCAGCGCCGCCGTTGCCCAGCACCAGCGCCCTTTCGCACCGCCACCCTGCTGCCGCCCGCTGGCGCAACGGAGCCAGAAAGCCGGTAACGTCGGTGTTCTCGCCCAGCAGCTGGCCGTCGCGCCAGTACAGGGTGTTCACCGCGCCCACGGCGCGGGCACGGTCGCTGACCCCGTCCAGCAGGGGCAGCACGACCTGCTTGTGGGGAATGGTGACGCTGGCCCCGCGTATGGGCAGGGTACGCACGGCGGTGATGAAATCGCCCACGCGGCCCGGCTCCAGCGGCCAGGCCATGTACACGGCGGGCACGTCCAGCAGGCCGAAGCCCCAGTTGTGCAGCAGGGGGCTCATGGTATGGCCGAGGGGATGGCCGATGATGCCGTAGAGTTCGCGGGGCAGGAACGGATGTGCGGGCATGGGACGGCCTCCGGCGGACGGCCCCTTTCACACAGGGGCAAATGTCCGGAACCACTGCGAGGCCCCTGCCTTTTATATCCAGACTGACCGCCGCAGTGGCAGTTTTTAGGGGGGAGCCTCAGCCGTTATGCGAGTCTTCGAGCATTACGGATGAGGACAGCAAAGCGGGGTCCGGGGAGGGAGACCTTTTTCGCTCTGCGGTCGCCATCCGTAAGACTCGCGCGATGCGCTCGTCTAATGGCTGCCGCAAAAGGTCCCCTCCCCGGTTCATTCTTAGCCCAATGTACCCGGTCCTAAATAACCTTGTTCAGCGAATACTCGATGATGCCTTCGGCACCGGCGGAGCGCAGGCGGGGGATGAGGTCGCGCACAAGGTCGTTTTCGACCACGATTTCCACGGCGAACCAGGCGCTGTCGCGCAGCCCTGCCACGGTGGGCGAATTGAGGCTGGGCAGTTGGTCGAGCACGGCGTCCAGGTTGTGGGCGGGCACGTTCATCTTCAGGCCCACCAGCGAATCGGCGCGCAGGGCGCCTTGCAGCAAGAGGTCGATCTGCTCGATCTTGGCGCGCTTCCACGGGTCGGCCCAGGCGGCCTTGCCCGCGATGAGCACGGTGTTGGTCAGCAGCACTTCGGCGATGATGCGCAGGCCGTGGGCCTTGATGGTGGTGCCGGTTTCGGTGACCTCGACGATGGCGTCGGCCAGGCCTTCCACCACCTTGGCCTCTGTGGCGCCCCAGGAATACTGCACCTTGACGGGGATGCCCGCGTCTTCGAAGTAGCGGCGGGTAACACCCAGCAGTTCGGTGGCGATGGTGCACCCGGCAAGGTCTTCCGGCCGCACGTAGGGCGAATCGCCGGCCACGGCCAGCACCCAGCGGGCCGGGCGGTTGCTGACCTTGGAGTAGACCAGGTCGGACACGGTGACCACGTCGGCCCCGGTTTCCAGCAGCCAGTCCTTGCCGGTCAGCCCCACGTCGAGCACGCCGTCCTCGAGGTAGCGGGGAATTTCCTGCACCCGGCAGAGGCGCGCGGTCAGTTCCGGGTCGTTGATTTCCGGAAAATAGTTGCGGTGATGCTTGCGGATCTTCCACCCGGAGCGGGCGAACAGGTTCACGGTGGCTTCTTCGAGCGAGCCCTTGGGAATGCCGATCTTCAGCATGTTGTTGCCGGACATTATTTGTAGACCTCCTTGGGGTCGAACACGCGGGGCGAGCAGATGACGGGTTCGCCGTCCTTCAGCTCTCGGTAGAAACAGCTGCGGTACCCTTCATGGCAGGCCGCGTCGCCCTTCTGATCCACGAGCAGCAGCACGGTGTCGCTGTCGCAGTCCAGGCGCACGGCCTTGATATGCTGGGTATGGCCCGACGTGCCGCCCTTGTGCCACAACCGGCCACGGCTGCGGCTGAAGTAATGCGCCTCGCCGGTGGCGAGGGTGGCGTCCCATGCTTCTTCGTTCATCCAGGCCATCATCAGCACTTCGCCGGTGGCGGCGCACTGGGCGATGGCAGGCACGAGACCGTTCATTTTCGCAAAATCGGGACGGAAGCCTTGTGCGGCGTCGGAAGCCTGAGCCATGTGCGATGTCCTCGCGCGGGGAATTCCCCCAAGGGGTTGCGGGGCTGAAGGCCCCAAAAAGGTTGCAGGGGCGCGGCCGGGCGGACGCAGGCAGGCGACGGCGTATGCCGCGTTTGCCCGGTGCATGGCCGCAAGGTGGCGAATCTAGCCGTTCCGTGTGACGGACGCAAGGCGGCGAGGCGGATGAAGCCCCCGCCAAGGGTGCGCCGCGCCGGTCAACCCGCCCAGATCAGTCCCGCACCCTGGCGTGGGCGGACAGCACCGCCAGCTGCACCCCGGCCAGATGCTCCAGTTCCTCGGCCAGGGCCAGGGCGCGGGCGGCGGAAGGCCCGGCGCAGCACAGGCCGTGGCGTTCCATCCACAC
>NZ_VRYY01000394.1 GCF_015731765.1 Nitratidesulfovibrio oxamicus | reverse complement strand
CGCAGTGGGCCGAAGGCGAAACCGGCGTGCCCGCCGCCGCCATCACCGCGCTGGCCCGCCAACTGGCCGAGGCCGCGCCGGGCGTCATCTGGCACCCCGGCTGGATGGTGGCCCGCTACGACGATTCGTTCCACGTCTGTCGCACCGCGTACATCATCAACGCCCTGCTCGGCTCCATCGGGGCCAAGGGCGGCCTGCCCATCGCCAACAAGCCCGGCGACGTGGGCCGCAAGGGCCTGAAGAAGCTGGTGGACCTGTACCCAGCCCCCGAAGAGAAGCGCGCAGACGGCGTGGGCTGGCGGCACACCCAGTTCGACGGCGGCCCCGGTCTGATCAACCTGGCCTACGACGCCATCGCCACCGGCGACCCGTACCCCGTCAAGGCGTACATCTGCTACCGCCACGACCCGCTGATGGCCATGCCTGACGCCGAAGCCATGAAGCGAAAGTGGGAAGGACTGGACCTCATGGTCAGCGTGACCTTCTCGTGGTCCGACACCGCGTGGCATTCCGACGTGGTGCTGCCCCTGTCCACCTACCTTTCGCGCGAAAGCATCATCGCCTCCAAGGGCGGGCTGAAGCCGCAGTTCTTCGTGCGCAAGCGGGCCATGCAGCCCACGCTGGATACCAGGGCCGACTGGGAAATCCTGTGCGGTCTCGCCAAACGGCTGGGCATGGACAAGCTGGCCTTCGAGCGCATCGAGGACATCTGGGACTACCAGTTGCAGCCCACGGGCGTGACCATGGCCGACTTCGACGCCAAGGGCTTCGTGGAGCTGTGCGATGCCCCCAAGTACCGCGAGGACGCGGAACTGAAGTTTGCCACCGGCTCGGGCAAGCTGGAAATGATCAGCCCCAAGTGGACCAAGGCCGGTGAACCCAGCCTGCGTACCTACGCCGCGCCGCCAGCGCCGCCGCAGGGCATGTTCCGCATCGCCTTCGGGCGCACGGCGCTGCACACCCAGGGGCACACCGTGAACAACCCGCTGCTGGCCGAACAGATGCCCACCAACGTGGCCTGGATCAACACCGCAAGGGCCGCAGAACTGGGCATTGCCGACGGCGAACTGCTGGAAGTGCTGGACGCGCGGGGCGCCGCCGCCGGGCGCATCCGCGCCTTCGTCACCGACTTCGTGCACCCCGAGGCACTGTTCATGGTGCACGGCTTCGGCCACCGGCTGCCGGTGGAATCGCGGGCGCGGGGCAAGGGCGTGGCCGACCAGGAACTGATGCCCGGCGGGCTTGAACGCTACGACCGGGCCGGGGGCGGCATCTCCATGCAGGAACACTTCGTCGCCGTGCGCAAGGCCGCGGCCAGGGCATAGGGGACAGCACATGAGCACCTACTGCATCGTCACCGACGAACGCCGCTGCATCAGCTGCAAGGCGTGCGAAGTCCATTGCAAGGTCAAGAACGCCATGCCCGTGGGCATCAAGCTGGGCGAGCACTTCACCGAAGGCCCCGTACCCGGCCCGAACGGCGCGCCCCTGTACCGCACCCTGTACATGCCCTGCTTCCACTGCGAGGAGCCGGAATGCGTGGACGTGTGCCCCACCGGGGCCATGACCAAGCGCGAGGCCGACGGCATCGTGTACGTGGAGGCCGACGACTGCATCGGCTGCGGCGCCTGCCTGGAAGCCTGCCCCTGGCACATCCCCCAGTGGAACGAGGATGGCGACAAGGCCGTGAAGTGCGACCTGTGCATGGACCGCATCGACGCCGGGCTGAAGCCCGCCTGTGTCACCGGCTGCACCACCCATGCGCTCTCCCTGGTCGGGCAGGACGACCCCCGCTACGAGGAGCAGCGCAAGCGCGCCCCGCAGCGGGCACTGGCTGAACGCTAACCGGGGCCTGCGGAACGCAAGCCGTCATTTGACGACCCCGCGCAGCCACGCCGCCGCATGATGATCGAGCGCCCCGCCGGAGCAGAGGTTCCGACGGGGCGCTTCGTCATGATGCATGGGCGGGATGGATGGGATGGGATGGGGGTATTCCGGGGATTTCGCCCTTCCGGAAACCGGAGGGACGCAGACGGCACGGGCACGGCAGCGCGATACGCTTCACAGCCCGAAGCTTCCACCCCCGTTGCGGGCTCCGCAGGTTGCCGCATCGGCGGCACGGGTCAGGTCTCCCCACACGGCCCTGCGGCCAAGGCCCCGCTCCAGCAGCGGAACCAGGCGCTGGAAGACCTGCGCGCACAGGCAGGCATCGCCCAGAGCGTCATGCGCGCCGTGCACATCCACCCCCAGCGCACGGGCAACCGCGTACAGGTCCGCGTCCTTGAGGGGGATGTCCGCCAGCGCGGCGAGCGGGCACGGCGCCGGGAATGCGCCCGAAGGGGGCATTGTCCCCTGCCCGGGGGGCGCGGCCCCGCCCC
>NZ_VRYY01000393.1 GCF_015731765.1 Nitratidesulfovibrio oxamicus | reverse complement strand
GGCGGCCCTGCGCATGGCCCGCATGGGCCCGGCGCTGGCCGCGCGCGGATTGGGCGGACCAGCAGGCAGGGTGGGGGTGTACGCACCGGCGGTGGACCGCAACCCCTACCACCCGCAGATGGTGCGTGATGCGCGCATCCAGTACCGGCGCGTGGCGCTGGTGGACGGCATCGCCCCGCTGATCGACCTGGACTGCGCCCGCGAGGTGGGCGGCGCGGACTGCGCCGACAACCCGCGCGGCTACGGGGTGGACGTCTGGCTGTCCCTGCGGGCGCACAGCGCGGGCTGGCCAGTGGTGGTGGACCATCAACTGGTGATCCGGCATCGCTACCACACCACGGCGCGCTCCGTGGACGGCTTCATGGATGCCGCCGCCCGCGCCGAACACGACTACATGACCCGCCGCCTCGGCCCCGCATGGCGCGACGAGGTGGCCCGGTTGCAACACCAATGGACCGACGAGACCACGCTGTGAGCATTTCCGACGATATTTTCCCGGCCAGCACCGCGCCCGATGCAGACCAAGTCGCCGCCCCGGCCCACATGGCCGTCCGCGCCGAATCGCTGCGCGAACAACTGAACTACCACAGCCACCGTTACTACGTGCTGGACGACGCGGAAATCTCCGACGCCGAATACGACGCCCTGTTCCGCGAATTGCAGGACATCGAGGCGGAATGGCCCAGCCTGCGCACGCCCGATTCCCCCACCCACAGGGTGGGCGATGCGGTGGTGGCCGCGCTGGAAACGCAGGCCCACACCCTGCGCATGTACAGTCTGGACAACGCCTTTTCGGCGGAAGAGTGGGACGCCTTCATCCAGCGCATGCTGCGGGCAGAACCGGGTGCGCCCACGGCGTTCTGGTGCGACCCCAAGATGGACGGGCTGGCGCTGGAAGTGATCTACGAGAACGGGGTGTTCACCACGGCCCTCACGCGGGGCGACGGCGAAAAGGGCGAAATCGTCACCACTGCCATGCGCACCGTGCGCAACCTGCCGTTGCGCCTGCACGGCGATGGCCCGCACCCGGCCCGGCTGGAAGTGCGCGGCGAGGTGGTCATCACCCGCGCGGAGTTCGAGACCCTCAACGCCGCTCGGCGCGGGGCGGGCGAAAAGCTGTTCGCCAACCCGCGCAACGCCGCCGCCGGGTCGGTGCGCCAACTGGATGCCTCGGTCACGGCGGGACGGCCCCTGCGCTTTCTGGCCTACGGGGTAGGGCAGGTGCTCTGGCCGGAGGAGGCTGGCGGCGATGCGGCCCCAGCCGCACAGGGGGCTGAGGCGCGCTGGTCCACCCACGGGCAGGTCATGGCCGCGCTGGCGGACTATGGCTTTGGCACCCCGCCCGATGCACGCCGCTGCGAAACCCCGGCAGACGTCATGGCCTATTACGAAGAATTGGCCCGCCGCCGCCCGGAACTGCCCTTCGAGATCGACGGCGTGGTGGCCAAGCTGGACGATCTGGCCGCGCAGGCCGCGCTGGGCTACACCGCCCGCGCCCCGCGCTGGGCCATCGCCCTGAAGTTTCCTGCCCATCAGGCCACCACCCGGCTGGAGCACATCGCCATCCAGGTGGGCCGCACGGGGGTGCTGACCCCGGTGGCGGAATTGGCCCCCGTGGTCGTGGGCGGGGTTACCGTGTCGCGCGCCACCCTGCACAACGAGGACGAAATCCGCGCCAAGGACCTGCGCGTGGGTGACATGGTTGTCGTGCAGCGTGCGGGCGACGTGATTCCGGAGGTGGTGCGCCCGCTGGTGGACCAGCGTCCTGTTGACGGCCTGCCGGAGTTCGAATTTCCCGCCGAGTGCCCCGTCTGCCACACCCCGGTGCGCCGCGAACCCGGCGAGGCCGCGTGGCGCTGCGTCAACGTGGGCTGTCCCGCCGTGGTGCGCCAGTCCATCATCCACTTCGTGTCCAAGGCCGGGCTGGACATCCAGGGCGTGGGGCGCAGGTGGGTGGAACTGTTGGTGGACCGCGGCAAGGTGACAAGCCCGGCGGACCTGTTCGGGCTGGACAAGCAGACCCTGCTGGCCTTCGAGCGCATGGGGCCGAAACTGGCGGAAAACTTCATCGCCGCCTTTGATGCGGCACGCACCGGGGCCACCCTGAACCGGCTCATCTGCGCGCTGGGCATCCGCCACGTGGGTGAACAGACCGCGCGCACCCTGGCCGCGCACTTCGCCGACCTCGACGCTTTGGGCGCGGCAGAGGCAGAGACGCTGCAACAGTTGCCGGACATCGGACCGGAGGTGGCCGCCTCCATCCGCGCCTTCTTCGCCAACGAGGGCAACCGCGCCCTGCTGGAACGCCTGCGGGGCGTAGGACTGTGGCCGGTGCGTCCGGAGGCGGACGCGGCAGGCGCGCCGGGCGCAGGCAGCGGTCCGCTGGCCGGGC
>NZ_VRYY01000392.1 GCF_015731765.1 Nitratidesulfovibrio oxamicus | reverse complement strand
ACGCCCCGGCTTCCTCGGCGTTGCGCTGCTGCGCCGTCGTCGCCGTGGCGCACCGCGCCTTGCCTTCGGGACCGCCGCCGCGTTTCGCCATCGCAGGCGACCTCCTTGCCCCGCCCGGTGCGCGGGCGGAAGGTGTGTCGGGAGTGAAAGGCGGAAGATAGCGGCGAGTTGAAAGCGTGCCCTTCGCAATGGCTCATTTCGTACACGGAACACAAGCAAGCGCCCGGATACTTCACGTATCCGGGCGCTTGCTTGTGTGTGCCGTGTGCCGTGGCGCTGCTCGTTATCCCGTCCTACCCGGCCCGTCCCTCGCGCACGGCGGCGGCGAAGGTTTCGAGATCGTTGGGCTGCCCGGGGGTGTGGTCTTCCGGGTAGAGCAGGGCGGACATGTAGAACACGGAATCGATGCGCAGGGCGTTGGATGCGCTGGAGGCAAAGCGCGACAACCGGTCGGCGATGGCGTCGCGTTCATGTCCTTCGAACTGGGGCAGCAGGTCGCGGGCGCGGTCAGGCAGCGAGGTCAGCAGTTGCGCCTTGCGGCGCATCAGGTCGCGGTAGGCGTCCTGGTCCTCGTTCCGGTGCAGCGCCTGTTCGGCCTCGCGTTCGATGTCGCGTACGGTGGCGGCCATTTGATCAAGCCACTGTCCAAGGGCTTCGCGTCCCTTGCGGGCGTCGGGTTCGGTGGCGGGCATGGATGGCACCTCCTGTTATGGCCTTAGTACCCTTGTGCGGCCCGGGGCGCAAGCGTTGCGTCCCGCGCGACGGGCTGCGCGCATTGGGCTGGAACGGGCGGCTGGATCGCGGAGGGGGCCGCGAACCGGATTGCAAAGGGGCGGGACGTCGTGCGCCCCGCCCCCCGCATGTGTGGCTGTCTTGGCTGATGGAAACACGCAGGGGTGGAGCCCCGGCGGCGTGCCGCGCGGCCTAGCGCCGCAGTTCCAGCCGCACGCCCCTGCCCAACGGGCCGCCCAAAGTACCGCCGGACGTGCCGCCGGACATCTGCGAATCGTGCGCATCGCGCCGGTAGGATGCGCTCTTGAAAAAGTCGCATTTGGCGCAGTTGCCGATCTTCTTGGCAAAGGTTTCCTGTACCGTGCCGCCGCAGAAGGTGCCGGTAACCCCGGCACAACTGAAGCCGTGCTCGGGCCAGGCGGGACAGATGCCCATTTCCCTTTCCTTGGGGCCGCCCTTTTCGCGTCCGCACTTCTTGAATTCCCAGCAGGGCAGGGCCTTGCCCCTCATGGCGGCTTCGGTCGCGTCGGCTTCGTCGGTCGCGGAAATGCGCGCAACGGTGCGCGAAAGGTCGCTGGAACGCCCGGCCAGGCTGAAGATGTCCTGCGCGGCGTGGTTCATCATGTCCATGGTGCGCCCGGCAATGCCGGTAATGGCCTCCACAGCGCGGTTGATCTCGGCGGATGTGGCCGACTGCTGCTCTGCGGCGGTGGCGATGGACTGCACCTGAATGCTGGTGTTGTCGGTAAGGGCAAGGATTTCCGACAGCGCAGCGCCGGAATCCTGTGCGCGGCGGGCGGCCTCGTTGACGGCGGCGCGGGCTCCGTCCATCTCGCGGGCGGCGGCGCGCGAGCTTTGCTGGATGCCGGTGATCACCTCGCTCACCTCGCGGGTGGCGTTCATGGTCTTTTCGGCCAGCTTGCGCACTTCGTCGGCCACCACGGCGAATCCGCGCCCGGCGTCACCGGCGCGGGCAGCCTCGATGGCGGCGTTCAGCGCCAGCAGGTTTGTCTGGTCGGCGATGTCGGAAATCACGTTCATCACCTGACCGATGTTGCCCGCCTGCGCATCCAGCGCGCCCACGCGTTCGGCCAACTGGCCGATGACCTGCTCCACGCCGTCGATGTGCGCCACCAGTTCGTTCACCTGGCGGGCGCCGTCCACGCTGCGGCGGCGGGTCTCGGCGGCCTGGTCGGCGGCCTGGGACGCATTGCGGGCCACTTCCATGACCGTGGCGTTCATCTGTTCCATGGCGGTGGCGGTTTCCGCCGTGCGCTCCTGCTGGCTGCCCGCGCCCGCGTTGGCTTCCTGGATCAGGGTGGCCAGGTCTTCCGCGGCGCGGGTCACCTCTCCTGCCGCCGACAGGGAATCGGCGGCAAAGCGTTCGATGCGCGACGAGGTGCTGGCCAGGGAGCACTGCGCGGCGCGCAGCCGGGTCATGTCGCGCAGCAGCACGAAGCTGCCGTGGGCGCGGCCCGCCGTGTCGGTGATGGGCCGGGCGGACACCGCAAGGTGGATCAGGCAGGATGCGCCGGAGGCCGGGCCGTTGCCCGGTACTCCGCAGACCAGGGGAATGGCCAGTTCTCCCGTGGCTGCCCGGCCCTCGCGGAGGTTGCGCAAGAGTCCCGCGGCGGCGCTGTCCGTGGGTGCGGGGCGCAGGCCCACGGC
>NZ_VRYY01000391.1 GCF_015731765.1 Nitratidesulfovibrio oxamicus | reverse complement strand
CGGCGATGCGCGGCACCCGTGCCGTGCCCGCCCGGCCCGCAGCCCCGGCCCGCACCGGGGTGACCACGCCTGCAAGGCCGTTCACGGCCACGGTGCGTTGCAGCAGGGAGAACACCTCTGCCTGCGGCTCCAGCGCGGTCACGTGCCCGCTTGCCCCCACCATGCGGGCAAAGGCCACGGCGTGGGTGCCCACGTTGGATCCCACGTCCAGCACGCGGCCCCCGGCGGGCGCGTAGGGGGCCAGCGCGTCCAGTTCCGCCTGCGCCCATTCGCCGTAGATGGCCAGGGCCATGCCCACCGGGCCGTCGAAGTCGAAATGATGGATGACGCCCTGTCGGCACGGGGTGGCCATGACGTGGTCTTCGAGGTGCGGGGGCAGGCCGCCGGTCGGAGTGTCACCGGACGAGATGCTGGCGGATGGGGCGGAACCGGCGGCCACGTTGGCTCCAACCGTCGTCATGCTCCGGCCTTTGGGCCGCTCGCCCGCGCCCGTCACATGGTCCCCGTTGCCATCGTCCCCGCTATCCCCACCGTCCTCTGCGTCGTCGAACAGGAACAGTTCCAGCGGCCCCACGGTGAACAGGTCGCCCTCCCGTTCCGAAGGGTCGAAGCGGACGGAGCGCAACGTTGTCTCGCCGCGCATGGCCGTTTCCACGTCGGCGCGGGTGAAGCCGTTCATGTGCGGCACGGAATGCAGGGTGCGGTCGGCGTACACGGCCCCGCTTTCCTCCAGACGGAAGTATGCCTTGGCGAAGTTGTGCTCGCGGAATTCGCTCAGGTTGGCCGAGCGCACGTTGACCATGGCGATGCGGTCCACAGCCACGTCCGGCAGGCGGTAGGTGATGCCGGGGTCGCCGGTGGTGGCGCGGAACACCGGCTGGATGGCGTCCGGGTGTTCACGGTCCGGGCTGCCGTCGAGCCCGGCGGGCAGCGCGTCGTTCGGGGATTTGTCCGGATCGCCGCCTGCCACGGGCACGGCGTTGGCGATGCGCTCCGGCCACACCAACAGGTGGCGCAGGGGCCGCGCCTTGCGCAGTTCCGCCGCGAAGGAGATGCCCGATTCGTCGCGCAGGTTGATGTTGCACAGTTTGGGGTCGTCCGAGGCGGCGCAGGGGGTGCGTCGCGCGGCAAAACCGCATTCCTCCGCCGCCCGGCGCAGGCTGGTGAAGTCGTGCAGCCAGCGGTGGCCGCCCATGCGCAGGCCGGTGTTCACGGCGTCCATGCCGTTGCGGCAGCGCATCACGTCGGCGAAGTAGTCGCCGCTGCCCACAAGGACGGCGGGGTCGAAGCGCTGGCCGTAGGTCCACAACTGGCCGATGTCCGGGGTGAGCAGCCGGGCCACGCCGCCGGGCCGCAGCAGCACGTTCATGGAGCACAGGATGTACAGTTGCTCGGTGAGAAAGAAATGTTCGATGACGTCTTCCGCGTAGAAGGCGGCCACCTGCCCCGCAAGGCGGCGGGGCCACACGTCCAGCAGGCGGCATTCGCGCACCCGCTCGTCGTGGGGCAGAAAGTCCAGGTTCACGAAGCCGTCCAGCACCGCGCCGCCACAGCCCAGATGCACGTAAGCCCCCGCGGCGTCAGCGCCCTGCCAGTCGTCGTGCGACCAGGCGAACCACGCGGCCAGCCGGGGGTTGCAGCGGGCTAGACCCGCCATGTCGGGAAGGCTGGCCATATCCGGAAGGCCGGTCGTGCCCGGCGCGGCGGAGGCGTGGGGGGTGTCGGTCATGGTGGCGTTGTCGGGGCTGGTCATGCGGGGCGGTGTCCTGCGTGCGGGCGGTTATGGGCTGCGGCGGGGGCGGCGTGGAGGGATGTCTGTGCAGGGTCGCGTTCAGGCGTGGGGCTTCACGCCCATGCGGCCCGTGTAGTCGGTGCGGGTCAGCAGCGGCGGGGTGGCCCCGGCGCGGGCCAGCTCCGCGAAATAGGCGTCCACGGCGCGGCCCACGCCGGGAAAGTGGCCGTAGTCGTCGATGCACAGCACCCCGCCCGGCGACAGGCGCGGGTAGAGGTGGGTCAGTTCGTGCAGCACCGAGGCCGCGTCGTCGGTATCCAGGTGCAGCAGGGCGATGGCGTCCGGCAGGGGGCCAGCGGGAATGGTGGCCTGCACCGGGCCGCGCAGCACGTGCAGCCGCTGCGCCGGGTAGCCGGTGCGGGCGAAGTTGGCCATGGCTGCGGGCAGCACGTCGTCCTTGGGGAAGGCTTGCAGGGTCTCTCCGGTGATGGAGGTTTCTTCCACGCCGTCGGGAAAGCCCCGGAAGGTGTCGCACCAGAAAAGGTCGCGTTCCGCCTGCCCCGGCTGGCTCAATCGGGCCAGCACGGCGGCGCAGAAGCAGGCCGAGCCGCCCCGGTACACCCCGCATTCCAGCAGCGCGCCGGGCACGCCGGGCACGCCGGGCACGCC
>NZ_VRYY01000390.1 GCF_015731765.1 Nitratidesulfovibrio oxamicus | reverse complement strand
GCGGCCCCATGCAGCAGTTCACCGGCACGGTGGACGGCTTCCGCCCGGCAGGGCCGGACGCGGTGGCCGTGCTGGCCGCCGGGCAGGAGCTGGCCCTGTCGCGCACCACCATCACCGAATCCTTCCATGGCGAACCCGCCGACGCGGTGGCCCGGCGCATCCTGTCCCGCAGCGGGCTGCCCGTGGCCGCCGTGGAAATTCCGGACGTGACCCTGCCGCACATGGTGTTCGCCACGGTGCCGCTGTGGCGCGCCGTGCGGCAACTGGCGGAATCCATCCAGCGCGGGCACGGGCACGATCTTTCGCGCCACGCCCTGTGGCTGGGGGCCGACGGCCTGCGCTGGAGCGCGGGCGACGAACCCGGCCCCCTGTACACGGTGGCCACCGGCGAAAACCTCATCAATCACGAGGTGGCCACCACGCCGGGCGCGCTGGCCGAGGTGGAATCGGTGCTGCTGGCGGGCCTTGCCCACTCCATGCCGTTCCGGCTGGAGGACACGCGGCGCGGCGTCAGCGGGCAGTTTCGGGCACAGGAGGTGCGCCACGTGCTCACGCCCGGCGGCAACAGGACGTTCATCCGGTACGGGGCGGACCATGGCTGGGGGTAACGGCGGCGCGAACAGCGCCAACCTGCTGCAACTCATCCGCCGGGCGGTGGAGCTGTGCATGCCGGACCTGCGGCACTACTACCGCGTGACCCGCAAGGCGCGGGTGGTGGCGGCCTATGCCAGCGACGGGGCCTACTACGCCGACGTGCAGCCCCTGCGCAACGACGAAACCGACGACCCCGCCGAGCCGGTGGTGCCGCGCGTGGAACTGCCGGTGCTGTGGGGCGGCCCGGACCGGGGCGTGGTGTGCCCGCCCGTGGTGGGCACCCTGTGCGACCTTTCCTACTACGACGGCGACCCCAACTACCCGCGCATCAGCAACATCCGCTGGCAGGGGCACGGCGCGCCGCTGGCCGCCGTGGGTGAATTTGTCATTCAACTTGAGAAGGGCGTGGAGATCCGCATCGACACGGGCAGACGCATCGTGTCCACGACCCCGGCGGACTGGCTGGTGCAGGTGGGTGGCAACGCCACCGTGGAGGCAGGCGGATGCATCATCCAGAAGGCCCCGGAGATCATCCAGCGCGGCAACGTGACCGGAGAGGGCCACGACGGCGGCAAGGGCACGGTGAGCGAGCACGCGGACCGCACCATCACCGGCAGCCTGACCATCAATGGCCCGGTGGCCATCAAGGGCGGGCTGTCGGTGGATGGTGACAGTACAGTGAGCGGCAACAGCCACGCGGGCAGCCGCAGTGGGGGATCTATCTAGGTTGGAAGTTTTTCCAACCAAGCAACTTTATGACGCATTCACGCTTTTTCGTGCCAATTTCTTCAGGCGTCGCATCAGGATGCTCGTCGCACCATTTGAAAAATTCCTTTTGAAGTTCCCGCCGCTTCGGATCGTCACTGGTGAGTCTGCTGTCGTTGTCGTCGATATCCATAATGCCTCCCTGTTAAACACACACGGATTTGGCGCATGAACACAAGCTTTAGCACCATGTGGGGCCAAGATATCGCCCTCGACGATACAGGCCAAGCCCTCGTCGCCGCAAGCGGTGAGTTCATCCTGACCGAAGGCGTGGAAACGGGCCTTCAGGATATCCGCCTGCGCCTGTTCACCCGGCTGGGTTCGCTCTTCTACGACCAGGGCTGGGGCAGCCTGATTCACGACTGGATTTTCGAGGAGAACACCGAGGGTGGCCGCATCGCCTTCGAGGCGGAGGTGACCCTGCGGGTGGAGCTGGATCCGCGCGTGCAGGTGGGCAGCGTGCGCACCACGGTCTTCACGTGGGACGAGCGCACCGTGCAGGCCGAGGTGTCGTGGACGTTCATCGGCGAGGACCAGCCCTCAAACCTCATCCTGCGCGCCGACAAGTCCGTGCGCGAACTGGTGGTTCAAGATGTCGACCCTGCGTCTGTCTAAATCGCTGGAGCAGATCCGCGCGGAACTCTACGCCCGCATGGAGGCCGTGCAGGACGAGTACGCCGCGCAGGGCTGGCTGCCGCAGCGCCTGAACCTGAACAAGGGCATTGCGCGCGGCCTCATCGAACTGTTCGCGTGGGGGTTGTGGCAGCTCTACCAACTGCTGGAGCAGGTGTTCCAGCAGGCCGTGCCCGCCAAAGCCACCGGCGATTTCCTCGACCTGCACGCGGAGCAGATCGAACTGGCCCGCAAGCAGGCCACGCAGGCGCGGGGCACGGTGACCTTCCACCGGGCGGCCACGTCGGCCAGCGGCGGAACGGATACGCCCAACGTGCGCATTCCCGCCGGGCGCATCGTGCGCACGCTGCCGGATGGCCGGGGCATGGTCTACCGCTACGTCACCGAGGCCGACGCGGTGCTGCCCGCCGGGG
>NZ_VRYY01000389.1 GCF_015731765.1 Nitratidesulfovibrio oxamicus | reverse complement strand
GTTCCCGGCGCTCTGCACACCACGCCCAATACCCCGCAGGACGCGGCCCGCGCCGTGCTGGCCGCCGCCAGCCAGCGCATCGAGGATGCCGTGGTCCAGCATGTGGCCCGGCGCGAGGTGGGCGGCAACTTCGCGGCCTATCTGGCCCAGCGGCACCGCCATGCGTTGCTGCGGGTCAACGTGGCGCTGGGGGTGCCCATGGTGGGCATCGGCGCGGCGTCGCGCCACCTGCTGCCAGCCGTGGCGCGGGCGCTGTCCACCACGGTTACCTTTCCGACCCGCTACGATGTGGGCAACGCCCTGGGCGCGGCCCTGCTGGCGCTGGGCGAAGGGGATGCCGCCGGGGAGTGACGCGACGGCTCCACCGTGCGCAACACGAGGGACACGGGCGGGTGGAGCAACAGGCGTGACGGGGCAACAGCGGTGCCCCGGACAATCGGGGGGACCGGACAATCGTGATGACCCGGGCAATCGGCATCCCCGGCGCGCTCGTCCGCACCCCATCCTGCACAGTGGTGCGCCATCCGCAGGCCACCACCTTGACGCGCGCCCCCCTTTCAGCGCACCGTCACCGGGTCGGCCCGGGCAGAGTAGACACCCGCGCCCACCGCGCGCGCCCTGCAACGCGCGTTGCGCATCCTGCCGGGACGCCCGCAACCACCCGAGACGTCCGCAACAACCGTCACGCACCACCGCCGCCCTGCGGCGCGCAAGGATACGCCATGCACAGCCACGATCCCTTCCAGCCCCCCAAATCCGACGCCTGCGGCTGCGGCCACGATCACGCCCATGACCATGACTGCCAGTGCGCCTCCGGGGCGCACCGCCCGTCCTGCTTCGACGCCGCGCTGGAAGTGGCCAGCGAATGCGAGGACTGCCGCGTGGTGCACGCCTGGCTGCACCTGCACGGCAAATGGGTGCTGCACGCCTGGGGCGAAACCGACGAGGCCGTGTACGACCTGACGGAAACCCGCAACCCGCAGCCCCGTGCGGACTACTACGCCCGCAACGGCGTGACCGAGGAGCGCCTGCGCCGCTACGGCAGGGTGGAGTTCTTCACCATCATGGCCGACACCGGCAGCTTCGGCCCCTTTGACGCCGCCTTCTTCTTCGCGCCGGAAAGCGACACCGACCCGCTGGCGCGGTAGCCCGCGCACCGGCCTTCCGGGGCCCCCCGCACAACGCCACGGGCCGAAGGATCACTCCTTCGGCCCGTTTCGATGCAATGGCAGCACCGCATTGCAGCCTGCCCCTTCCTGTTTCATTCCCGCTCCCGTCCGGCACTCCCCGGCCAGCCGCCCCAGGGTGCGCAGCCCTTCGGCCATGCGCTCGTTCCACAGGCCGTTGCAGCCAAGGCGCAGGTAGTTGGCGAACTTTTCCTGCGTGCTGAACACGGCCCCCGGCGCAACGGATATGCCCGCCTGCCGCGCGCGGAAGAACAGCTCCACGCCGTCGGTGCCGGGCGGCAGTTCCAGCCACAGCACGCCGCCGCCCTCGGGCCGGGTCACCCCGGTGCCGGGCGGAAAGCAGTCGGCAAGGTGCATGCGCATGGCCTGCATCTGGCGCGAAAAGGCCGTGCGCAGGCGGCGCAGCTGCCGCTCGAACAGACCCTGCCGCAGGTATTCGGCCATGGCGAACTGGGTAAGGGTAGCCCCGCAGACGTTGGTGGTGGCCTTTATCTCCCGTGCGCGCTCGCCGATGCGCCCGGTGACCATCCAGCCCATGCGAAATCCCGGCGCCACGGTCTTGGAGAACGACGAACACAGCGTGACCAGCCCGTGCACGTCCCATTGCAGAAAGGTGGATGGGCGCGAGGGGCCGTAGTGCAGGTCCGTGGACACGTCGTCTTCGATAAGGTGGATGCCCCGCTCGGCCAGCATGTCCAGGATTTCGCGCTTGGCGTCGTCGGGGGTCAGGCTGCCGTCCGGGTTGTTGAAGTTGGGCGAAAAGGCGCACGCCGCCACCCGGTGCCGGTCCAGGATGTGCCGCACGTCGCGCGGGTCCACGCCCGCCTCCGGCGTGCTCGGCACCTCGATGGCCCGCAGCCCCAACGATTCGATCAGTTGCAGGAAGCAGTAGTAGGTGGGCGACTGGATCATCACGATGTCGCCGGGCCGGGTCAGGCAGCGCAGGGCGATGTACAGCGCCTCCACCGCGCCGTTGGTGATCAGGATGTCGTCCGGCCCCGCGCCCACGCCGCATTCGCGGTGCCGCCAGGCAATCTGGCGGCGCAGTTCGATGTCGCCGGGAATGGTGGCGTAGGCGGCGGCCTCGCCCGCGCGCGAACGCATCACCTCGGACAGGATGCGCCCCAGCGCCCGGCCCGGCAGCAGCGTTTCGTCCGGGCACAGCACGCCGAAGGGCACCAGGTCGCGGTTGCCCACGGCTTCGAGCACGGTGGAGATGAGCCGGGCGCGGTTCACCTCGCGCGGGCC
>NZ_VRYY01000388.1 GCF_015731765.1 Nitratidesulfovibrio oxamicus | reverse complement strand
GGGCAGCCAACTGGGCGCGGCGCTGACCCTGCTGCCCGCGCTGCCCCTGTGGCCTGCGCCCGCAATACACAACCCGGCCCTGCTCACCCCGCTGGTGCTGGCCTGCACCGCCGCCCTGGCCCTGGTCTGCGGGGCCGTGGCCTACCTGCTGTACTTCCGGCTGGTGGAGGATACCGGCCCGGCCCGCGCGCTTACCGTAACCCTGCTCATACCCGTGTTCGGCATGGGCTGGGGCGCGCTGTTCCTTGGCGAGCGCATCACCCCGGCCATGGCCGCCGGGGCCGCGTGCATCGTGGCCGGCCTTGTGCTGCTGCTGGACCTGCGCCAGCTGTTCCGGGGGCGGAGTGTGGCTTGAGAGCAAGGCAGGTCCTGGTATTATCGCGGAAAAGACAAGGTCCGTGGCGGGTAACCGTCACGGACCTTGTGGTGGAACGAAGAACCCCAACCAAAAAGTTTGGGGGGAGGGGGGCGGGGAGGGAGACCATTTCACGCTCTGCGGACGCCATCCGCGCGTTGCGGTCCCTATCCGCAAGGCTCGCAAGCTCGCCTAACGGCCAGGGCAAGGTTCGCGCGTTGCGCTCACCTAACGGCTGTCGCAAAGGGTCCCTTCTCCGGAAACGTATTGCGGTTTTTCTAGATATCCGCCCCGATCTTGTGCATGGCCACCATGCCGCCCTGCACGCTGACCGTGTTGGACACGCCTTCCTTGGCCAGCATGAGCTGGGCGTCGTAGGCGCGCAGCCCGGTGTTGCACACCAGCACCACGGTGCGGTCGGTGGGCACTTCGCCCAGCCTGTCGTGGATTTGCTCTTCGGGGATGTTCTTCCAGTGGTCCGGGTATTTTTCCAGGAACGGCTGTGCGTTGCCTGCAAGGCGGGTGTCGATGAAGCACACGGTGTCATTGCTGGCGCGCTCGTTCCACAGCCGTTCGAATTCTTCGGGGTCGATGACTCTGGCGCGTCCTTCCAGGATGTTTTCGGCCACGTTGCCCGCCACGTTCAGGATGTCCATGGCCGAGGCGAACGGCGGCGAGTACACGATTTCGGCGTTGCTGATGTCCTCGATGGTGGGCTTGTCGGCCAGCATGGTGGCCACGGCGTTGATGCGCGCGGTCAGCGCATCGCCCAGGGTGGATACGCCCTGAATGCCCAGCACCCGGCGGGTGGGCTTTTCCACCACCAGTTCCAGCGACATGATGGTCTTTTCCGGGAAGAAGTGCGCCCGGTCGAACTGCTCCACGTGCACGTTGATGGCGTCAAAGCCTTCGCGCAGGGCGGTTTCGATGGTCAGGCCCGCGCCGCAGGCCGAGATTTCGAACAGCTTGACCACCCAACTGCCCACCGCGCCGGGGAAGGTGGCGTTGCCGCCGGCAAGGTTGGTGCCCACCACGCGGCCCTGGCGGTTGGCCATGGACCCCAGCGGGAAGAAGCCGGGCTTGCCGGTGATCAGGTTGGGGATGGTCACGCAGTCGCCGCCGGAGTAGATGTCCGGGTCGCTGGTCTGCATGCGGTCGTTGACGATGAGCGCGCCGCGCGGGTCGGTCTCCAGCCCAGCGGCCTTGGCGATGGCCGTGTTGGGCGATACCCCGGCGGCCATGATCACCAGTTCCGCGTCGAGCGTGCGCTTGTCGGTCACCACGCGGGCCACGGCGCCGTCCTCGCCTTCCAGCCGCACCACCTTTTCGCCGGTCAGCACGGTGACGCCGTTCTTTTCCAGGTCGTGGCGCACCATGCGGGTAAGGGTGGAGGACAGAAAGCCCGGCATGAGCCGGTCAGCCAGTTCCACCACGGTCACGCCGATGCCCCACATGTCGGCCAGCGCCACGGCCATTTCCAGGCCGATGAACCCGCCGCCCACGATCACCGCGTTGCTCACCGTGCCTGCGGCCATGGCATTGCGGATGAATTCCGCCTCTTCCAGGTTGGTGGCGGCGGTCACGCCCGCAAGGTCCAACCCTTCGACAGGGGGGCGGTTGGCCCGGCTGCCCAGCGCCAGCACCAGCTTGTCATAGGAAAGGGTCTGCTGCTCGCCCGTGCGCAGGTGTTCCACCAGCACGGTCCTGGCCGCGCGGTCGATGGACACGGCACGGGTTTCGGTCAGCACGTCCACGTCCTTGTTCACGCGAAAGAATTCGGGGTCGCGCACCACGTTGTAGGGGGTGGCTTGCAGCGCGTCGATGTTGTTGACCTCGCCCGAGACGAAATAGGGAATGCCGCAACCGCCGTAGGAAATACGCGGCGACTGGTCGATCATGGTGACCTTGGCGTCGGGTGCGAGGCGCTTGAACCGGCAGGCGGCCTTGGGGCCAAGGGCAACGGCCCCGATGACTACGACGTGCTTGGACATGCTGAAACCTCCGTGGGCTGCGCGCGGGTGACGGCGCGGGGTGCGGCGCGCGGCACGGGGTCGCGCGTCTGTTCGGGCTTTCGCGGGTGCGCCGGGCTGGCC
>NZ_VRYY01000398.1 GCF_015731765.1 Nitratidesulfovibrio oxamicus | reverse complement strand
GCAGGGTGTCCACCACCGCCGGGGGCCACAGCACCGCCAGCCGTCGGGCCAGGGTCTGCCCGGCGGGAAAGCGCAGCACCTCGCGTCCGCCCGCGGTCAGGGTGAAGGCCACGTCGGGCCGGGTCAGGGCCAGCCGCGCGAACAGTTCCTGGGCGCGCTTCAGCTCGGTGGCCTGGGTCTTCAGGAATTTCAGGCGCGCGGGCACGTTGGCGAACAGGTCGCGCACCTCGACGATGGTGCCCCGGTGCAGCGCCGCCGGACCGGCGGACACCACGTGGCCGTGCGCCACCTCTATGTAGGTGGCCTCGCCGGGGGTGCCGTCCCCCCCATCCTGAGCCACCGGGGCGGAGGTCATGCGGAACCGCGACACCGAGGCGATGGAGGGCAGCGCCTCGCCCCGGAAGCCGAAGCTGCCGATGCGTGTCAGTTCCGCGAGGTTGGCCACCTTGCTGGTGGCGTGGCGGGTGACGGCCAGTTCCAGTTCTTCCGCCGGGATGCCGGTGCCGTCGTCGCGCACCATGATCAGCGACTGTCCGCCGTTGTCCAGGGCCACCTCCACGGTGGTGGCCCCGGCGTCCAGGCTGTTTTCCACCAGTTCCTTGACCACGCTGGCCGGGCGTTCCACCACCTCGCCCGCGGCAATCTGGTTGCGCAGGTCTGTGGGCAGCACCTGGATGCGGCGGCGCGTGCCGCGCGCGGGGGCGGGGTGCGTGGCAGAGACTGTGGCGTTGTCGGAAACGGGGGAAGGGGCGGTGTCGTGGTCGTGCGTGTGCATGGTTCCTCTGTAGCCACTCGGGCGGGCAAGGTAAAGCGGCGGCGGTGATGCCTGCGCGGCAGGGGCTTTGGGGGGCGGGTGGGGCCGGGCGGGAATGCCCCTGCGCTGAGGGGGACGGCCCCCGCGCTGGCCAGTCCTTGTTTCCGCCGATTCGGGTGCCCGCCGATCCGGGTTCGCCCCGGCCATGTGTGGTTGCTCGTGCCTGCCCCTGCCCGTGTCGGCATTGGCGACCATCCGCTTGGCCCCCTCCTGCATTTGCCCGGGTGATAGTTGATGACACCCCCGTGCGCCCGGCGGTAGATTGGCGCCATGCAGCCACTTCTTCAGTTCGACGACATGTCGTTCGCGTATGCGTCCGGCACGACAGGGAATGGTGGGGCCAGACCGGGCGCGGGAATCGCATCTCCGTCGGCGCGGCCTGCCGGAGCAACGGTCCGGCCATCCGCCGTCGCGCCAGGCGGCTCCGGCGTGCCTCCGAACCCCGGCCTTGCCCGCGTGAACCTTGCGGTGCACCCCGGCGATTTTGTCATGCTCACCGGGCCGTCGGGCGCGGGCAAATCCACCCTGTTGCGCCTTGCCGTGCGGCTGGAAGAGGCAGACTCCGGGGTGGTCCGATGTGGTGGCCGACCGGTGGCGGACATTCCACCGGCAGAGTTGCGCCGCACTCTTGGCTTCGTGCAGCAGACCCCCACGGTGGGCGAGGGCACCGTGCGCGACAACCTGCTGCTGCCGTTCACCTTTGCGGCCAACAAGGGGCTGACCCCGCCCGACGACACGGAACTGGCCGGGTGGCTGGCCCGTTTCCGGCTGGCCGGGGTGGGGCTGGACGCCACGGCGGCGGCGCTCAGCGTGGGGCAGCGCCAGCGGGTGTGCATTATCCGCACGATGTTGCTGCGGCCTGCCGCCCTGCTGATGGACGAGCCCACCAGCGCGCTGGACCCGGAAAGCAGCGCGGTGGTGGAAGCCCTGACCGAGGAACTGAACGAGGACGGGGTGACCGTGCTCATGGTCACCCACGGGGCCTACCGTCCGGTGCGCCGCCCCTGGCGCGACGTGCGCGTGCAGGACGGCGGGGTGCGCGAAGTGGCGGTGGGTCATCCCGATAGCGCCGCCGCCGCAATGGCCGCCGGAGGTGCCGCATGAACGATCGGCTGGGCATGGCCTACATCCAGATAGGGCCGTGGCAACTGGCCGTGGCCGTGGTGTTCGTGCTGCTGGCTGGCGGGCTGTCGCTGGTGCATCACCTGAAGCTGGAACGCGATCTGGCCATCGGCACGCTGCGCACCTTTGCCCAGCTGTTCGCCATGGGCTACCTGCTGCGCATCCTGTTCGGCCTGCAATCGGCGCTGCTGGTGGTGGGCATGTACATGGTCATGACCTGGTTCGCCGCGCGCATCGTCAAGGGGCGGGTGCGCGAGAAGAGCGTGGACTACTTCATGCCCACCCTGCTGGCGGTGCAGGTGACCTTCTTTCTGGTCACCTTCGTGGTCACGGGGCTGATCATCGGGGCCAGGCCGTGGTGGGAGCCGCAGTACTTCATCCCCATCGGGGGCATGGTGGCGGGCAATTCCATGAACGCGCTGGCCGTGGCGCTGGACCGGCTGTTCTCCGACCTGCGCGCCCACCGGGCAGAGGTGGAAATGCGCCTGTGCCTTGGCGCGGACCGGGACGAGGCCAGCGCCGACATCTTTCGCGAGGCGCTGCGCGCGGGCATGATTCCGTCCGTCAATTCCATGATGGGCGTGGGGCTGGTGTCCATACCCGGCATGATGACCGGCCAGATCATGGCCGGGGCGGACCCGGCGGACGCCGTGCGCTACCAGATAGTGGTCATGCTGATGATAGTGGCATCCACGGCGCTGGCCACATTTATCGTGTTGCATCTGGTGCGCAGGCGTTGCTTCGGGCGCGCGCACAATCTGCTGTTGCGGGCGTAGCGCGGAAAGCGGCGGACGGCCCGACTGGTCTGACTGGTCCGGCCGGGTTCCGGCCAGGGATGCCCGGCTTCCGGACCATGGGGGGCACGGATGAGTCCGCAATGAACGACAGCCACGTCCGATAGGGGCGTGGCCGTCGTTCATTACGGGTCCGGAATCACGCGGCGGGGCCGCGTGACGCTGGTCAGCTGTTGTAGGCGGCTTCGCAGTCATCCACGGGCGTTGCCGCGTCATCCATGGCGATGCGCGCGATCTGGTCCTTGCGCATGAAGACCACGCCCTGGTGGCGCATGGCGTACTGGATGAACCGCTCGACCACGTTGACCACGGACGCCGCGCCGCCAATGCGGTCGTGCATGCTGAACGACATCATGCGACGCCTGCTGCCCGCTTCCATGTACAACTGGTCGAAATCACCCTTGAGCTGGGACAGGAACTGCTCGGGGGTCCAGTTCTTGCCGGAGAAGTTCACGATGTCGTTGTTGCGCAGGGTGTAGGGCACAATGGCGAAGCGCTTGCCGCGCACGTGGGTCACGAAGGGCTCGTCGCGGCTCACGTCGTCGATGTGGTAGAGGAAGTTGAGATCCTGCAGCACCTTCAGCGTGTTAACGCTGCGTCGCAACCAGTTGCAGTTGTAGCCCACCGCGCGCTGGCCGGTAATGGACTCCACGAGGTCCAGCCCGTCCTTCACGAATTGCAGTTCGTCCTCGTAGGACAGGTTCCACTGGTTGGCCCAGGCGATGCCGTGCCCGGCGATTTCGTGCCCGGCGTCGGCAATGGCCCTGGCCACATCCGGGTAGGCCCGGGCGGCTTCGCCCACCATGTGGGACGTCACCTTGATGCCGTACTTGTCCCAAAGGTCGAGCATCCTGTAAACGCCTTCAGCGGCGCCGTACCGGAACCAGCTTTCGGCCGGCAGGTCGGGCACGTTGGCGGGCAGGGGCAGCGCGGAGAAGGGGCTTTCGGCCCCGGCGGGCTGTCCGCCGGTTTCAAACTGCATGGATATGCTGATCACAAGGCGCGAACCGTCCGGCCACGGTGGAGTCTGGGTGCGTTTCATCATGGCATTTGCCTCCGGTGGTTGTAGGTGAGCGGCCAGGAGTGGCCGCAACCACCTGTGTCAGTATAATGCCGTGTCGTCGTGCTGGTGCAGGGTGGCAGGCACGATGCGGTAGTCGCTTTCAAAGACGAGGTTGTGCAACTCTGCGGCGGCGATGGCACGCAGCGTGGGCAGGGCCTCCTTGCCTTCGCTGGCGGAAAAGACATTGAGCGGCCAGTTCCCCACGCTGCGTCCGCGCATGTGGGGATGGTGGAAGCCCCTTCCGTAGAACGCCAGCAGCGTTATGGGCGAAAGCCCGGCGCGTTGCTGTTCCGGCCATTCCAGTGTCCATGCGGCGGTGGTGTCGCCTGCCGGGTGTCGGACGACGCCCGTGGCATTCACGGTTCCGGTGCCCAGCAGCAGGGTCCGGTTGATCTCGCCAAGCGCCTGCCTGGACGCCGGGTCCATGAAGGCAACGGCCTGCAGGAAGAGTTGCTCCTTGTCTGCCCGCGTCACGGCGGCTCCGTGGGTTCCGTCGCGCAGATCGGCGAAGTGTCGCAACAGTTCGCCAAGATATGCCGGGCGCGTGGTGTCTTCATGCGGGTTCGGGTTGGCCATGGCGCGTACCTCCTTGTGTTGCCTCCGACGGTCGACACGACCGGAACCGGGGGCTTGTCCTACAACCTGGTGAGGATGGCTTCCCCGGGCAGGCGGGACTTGGGCAGTTTGGCGTTGAAGTCGTCCGCCGCGCGGTAACCCAGCGGGACGAGCACCGAACTGGTGCAGCCGATGGTGCGCAGATCCAGTTCCTGGTCCAGGATGCGCTGGTCGAAGCCCTCCATGGGGCAGGCGTCAATGCCCAGCAGCGAAACGGAGTACAGCAGCGTGCCCAGGGCAAGGTACACCTGCTTTTCCATCCAGTGCTGCACGTCGCGCAGTTCAAAGCGGTGCATGTTGACGAAATACGAGCGGCCGCCGTGCTGTCCGTCGCGGGTCGCCGCGTCGTGGAACCGGCCGTCCTTGTCTTCCTGGGCGAGCACGGCCTGCAGGTGGGCCTCGTCGACGTTGTTGCGCGTGCAGAACACCACGACGTGCGAGGCGTTGAGCACCTTGGGGGCATTGAACGAGTAGAAGCCGGTGGTCGCCTTGGCGATGCGCTCCTTGCCCTCGTCGGTGCCGGCGATGAAGAAGTGCCACGGCTGGACGTTGGTGGACGAGGGGCTGAAGCGCAGCAGCGTTTCGATCTGGGTGACCTGATCCTGCGGAATGCGGCGTGCGGGGTCGAATGCCTTCGTGGTGTAGCGGGCTTTTGCGTACTCATCGATATGCATGGGGATGTCCTCTCGGGTAAACGGGGTTGATGGACTGGGGCTGGCAGGTGTGCATTTCCGGGTCCTGCCGGTCGTCGCCTTCACCTTGCGGTGCCCCTTGGTTTTGCGTGCTACCAATCTTCTAGTAGATAGGTTTTGTAATTAAATGAAAAGAATCATTTTTTACGAATGGACTCAATGAATACTTCGACGGAATTTTCGAATGCTTCAAGGTTTCCGCTACACCGCGCCTGTATCTGCGCCCCCAGCAGCGTACTGTGGAACGCCTGTGCGATTTCCCTGCTGCTTCTTTTGCCAGGGACGATCTCGCCAGCGTCGATCCCCATCTGTACAGCCCGTGCGAACGTGCCAATGGTTTCCGACGCGGACACGTTGAGCGCCGCGCGTACGTCATCTCCCAGTGTCGCGAATTCCGTGCTGAGAATGCCGATAAGGCACATTTTCCCCATGCGCACACCCTGTTCGTAAAGACCGGCTATGGTTTGCAGTTTTTCAATGCTGGTCAGATCGGAACCAACGATTTCCTGGAATTTGTTTCCGTAGATTTCGCGGCTCTGTGCGATGAGCGAGAGGATCAGGTCTTCCTTGCGGGGAAAATGATGATGGATGCTTGCCGTGGTAATGCCAATGATCTTGCTGAGGTCGGCATAACTCATGGCGTTGACGCCAACGCGCTGTATGATGTTTCGGGCGGTTTCGAGAAGTTCGCCCTTACGGTTGATCGTCTTTTTCATGCTGCCTATCTATGAGATGGTAGGCATGGTGTCAAGGTTACTGCCCGGGGATTTTTTGCGGAAGGGTGGGCCGGTTTGCCCGGAAGCCTGTGAGAGAAGGGCCAAAGCGGGCATGGCAAGAACTTGGCGGGGATGTTTTGGGCGCCGTGCTCCCGGCTTTCCGGCATCCGCCATGGCGCGCTGGCGACGTTTATCGTGCGGCATCTCGTCTACAGGCGTTGCTTCGGACGCGCGCATAACTTACTGTTGAAGACATAGCCCATGGAACAGGCGGACGGCCCGTCAGGTGGCGGTGACGGTTACGGACGGTCACCGGCGATGTCGAACGCCTGCCATGGAGAGCTGCACGGGAACAATCGGGAGGACGAGCGACCAACGATTCCGCGACCATCAAAAGGTTCGGCACGAGCCGGGCACAAGCCAGGGAGGAACGCCATGCGCCAGATTGATCGCATTGATCGCGTTGTTGAGCGGCAGCCCCACGTGCCATCGCAGCCGAAAGGCTATGACCCTGAACTGATGTTTGTGGAATGCGCCCGTTGCGGCAGGCCGGTGATGTGGGAACATGGCCGCGCAACCGTTGTACTGCATGGCGTGGGCGTAAACGCCGCCGACATTGACGAGCATTGCATGATCGTCACCGACGGCTGCGCGCACTGCCACCCGGAAGAAGACGAGTACCGTCTGAAGGTCATCCGCCTTAGCGAGATCGTGTACCGCGACCTGCTGCGTGATGGTGAACCCATGGGTCACGCCTGAGCGCAGCACTGGATTGACGGAGTGCCTGACCCGGCATGCGCCGCCACCGGACAGCCGAGGGGTGGGCATGGGGCCAGGACGGAGCATTGAGCGATTGCACGGCCCCCCGGCAGGCGTCCGGTCAGGCCAAAGGGCCACGGCCTGCTGGGGCACAGCGAGAGGACTAGGCACGAGGACTCCAGACACGAGAGGCCCGGACACGAAAAGGCGGGGCACCGGAGTGCCCCGCCACCAGAGGTTTTGACGGGTTCGCAACCCCTCCCGGTTGCCCCGCTGCAAGGGATCGATTCCTTTCCGCAACGGATATAACGCATGATGGCCGCGTCCCAATGGGATGCGGCCGTCATTGCGTGTATGGGCGGGTGAAAAAATGAGGAGGCGTTGCCTACTTCCGGTACCGGGCTTCCAGTTCTTCCCCGGCCTTTTCCGCGTCGGCCTTCATCTTGGCGCGGGCGGCGGCAAGGCGTTGCGACAGGGCCGGATCGGCCAGGGCCAGGATTTGCGCGGCCAGCCAGGCGGCGTTGCGCGCGCCTGCCTTGTCCAGCGCCACGGTGGCCACCGGAAAGCCGGGGGGCATCTGCACCGTGGCCAGCAGGGCGTCCATGCCGCCAAGGGCGGATGCCGCCACGGGAATGCCGATGACCGGCTTCTGGGTGCGCGCGGCCACGGCCCCGGCCAGGTGGGCGGCCATGCCCGCCGCGCAGATGAACACCTGGCAGCCTTCGGCTTCAAGCTTGGTCACCAGCCGTTCGGTGCGTTCCGGGGTGCGGTGGGCGGAGCTGACGGTGAACAGGTAGGAAATGCCCAGGCTGTCGAGCACTTCGGTGCACGGGCGTACGGTGTCCTCGTCCGAGGCGGAGCCCATGAAAACGGCAACCTTGGTCATGCGGATCTCCTGTTGTCGATAAGGGTTCGGTAACCGGGCGGTCCGTGCCGCCGTGAACCGGTTCAATCCGGACTGGTATCTGTTGGACGGCGTGGCGAAACGCCCGGGCAGTGCCGGAAACGTCGTGCGTGCCCCATGCCGCCCCATGCCGCCCCATGCCGTCCGATGTCGTCCCCTGCCTACCCGTTCCGGTTCGGTCAGGTCCGCTCAGGTCCGGTCAGATTCGGTCGTGCCCGGTTGGCCCCGGTTTCTTCGGTCGAAGCCAGCGGGACCGGGCCGGACTGGCTCAATCGATCGGGGCCGGGTGGCGGCTCGCCGCTCCCGGCCCTTTCTTGCAGATGTACCCGCGCGCTGGGCTACGCCCCGCGCTTCAGGCCCTTTGCGCCGATGTCGCTGCGGTAGTGGGCATTGTCCATGCGCACTTTCGCCACGGCCTTGTAAGCCAGCGCCTGCGCGTCGGCCAGGGTGTCGCCAAGGGCGGTGACGCACAGCACGCGTCCGCCGCGCGACACGGAAGCGCCATCGCGCTGTTCGGTGCCCGCCTGGAACACCTTCACCGGGCCCAGCGCCTCGGCATCTTCGATGCCGGAAATGGTCATGCCCTTGGCATAGTTGCCGGGGTAGCCCTTGGCCGCCATGACCACGCCCAGCGCGGTTTCGCGCTTCAGGGGCAGGGTGGTTTCGTGCAGGCGGCCCTGCGCGCCCGCCACCATGATGGCGGCAAGGTCGCCGTCAAGGCGCATCAGCAGCGGCTGGCATTCCGGGTCGCCGAAGCGGGTGTTGAATTCCAGCACCATGGGGCCTTCGGCGGTCATCATCAGCCCCGCGTACAGCACCCCGGTGAAGGGGTGGCCGCGTTTGATCAGTTCGCGCAGCACGGGGCGGATCACGAGGTCGATCATTTCCCCGTAGCGCGATTCGGGCAGCACCGGGGCGGGGCTGTATGCGCCCATGCCGCCTGTGTTGGGGCCTTGGTCGTTGTCGAACACGGCCTTGTGGTCCTGCGCGGAGGGCAGCGGAAGAACCGTTTCGCCGTCACACAGGCACAGGAAGGAGGCTTCCTCGCCCGCCAGCGCGCTTTCCACCACCACGCGGTCGCCTGCGTCGCCAAAGGCGCGCCTGACCATCATGTCGTCCACGGCTTCCAGCGCCTCGTCCACGGTGCGGGCCACCACCACGCCCTTGCCGGCTGCAAGGCCGTCGGCCTTGACCACCACGGGCGCGCCGTTCTGGCGGATGTAGGCACGGGCCGCATCGGCATTGTCGAACACGCCGAACGCGGCGGTGGGCACGCCCGCCGCGCGCATGACTTCCTTGGCGAAGGCCTTGCTGCCTTCCAGTTGCGCGCCGTAGGCGTCGGGGCCGAAGCAGGGCACGCCCGCCGCGACCATGGCGTCCTTGATGCCCAGCACCAGGGGCAGTTCCGGGCCGGGCACCACGAGGTCGATCTTTTCATCCAGCGCAAAGCGCACCAGCGCGGGCAGGTCGCCGTCGGAAATGGGCACGTTGGTGCCTTCCAGAGCGGTGCCGCCGTTGCCGGGCGCGATGAAGATGTCCTTGACGAGGGGGCTCTGGCGCAGCTTCCAGGCCAGGGCGTGTTCACGCCCGCCGGATCCGACGATGAGTATCCGCACGGTGGGCCTCCTGATGCGGCAAGGGGTGATGATGCGGGGGCCGCGCGGCGGCTGGCCGGGGTTTTCCCCCGCGAGGATTCGTGATAGCTCTCTTGTGCGCCCGGATTGTATACAATATGCGGGCGCCGTGCGATGCCGTGTTCCGGCGCCTTGAAGACCGGCTGCGACCACCATCTGCGGCGATGATGCGCACGGGCCGCCGTGCCCGCAGGGAGCAGGGGGGGGCGCAGCCTGCGGCAAGCAACCGGCGGCTTTCCGGCGGGTTGCCGATGTCCCGGCACAAGGGGGCTGGCCGGTGCGTTGCGTGGGCCTCAGATACAGGCTTTTGCGCCGCCGCACAAGCCGCGCCGCCCGTTCGCCGCTCGTTCGACCCAGGCCCGGTGCAGGTCGGGAACCCGGCCCCAGCCCGGCCCCAGCCCGGCCCCATGTCCGGTCCGGTTCGCGGTTTCGTCCGGTTCACTGTCCGGCCCCGTTCGACCACGTTCCGTTTCGTGTCGCGTTCATATATTCCGCCGTCCCCAGGAGTCCGCTTCCATGTCGCAGCAACGCTTCCTGCCCCATCTCGACCCCGAAACCCTGCATCGCGTGCAGACCGAGGGCCTGCGCTGGACCGTGCGCCACGCCTACGCCAACTGCCCGGCCTACAAGCGCAAGTTCGACGCGGCGGGCGTGCACCCCGACGACATCCGCACCCTGGACGACATCGTGCGCCTGCCCACCGCCAGCGTGGAAGACCTGCGCGAGGGCTACCCCCTGCCGCTGCTGTCCGTGCCGGAAAGCGACGTGGTGCGCATCCATGCCTCGTCGGGCACCACGGGCAAGCGCAAGATCCTGGCCTACACCCAGAACGACGTGGACACCTTTGCCCTGCAGATGGCCCGTTGCTACGAACTGGCGGGCCTTACCCGCGAAGACCGCGTGCAGATCGCCGTGGGCTACGGTCTGTGGACGGCGGGGGCCGGGTTCCAACTGGGATCGGAGAAGTTCGGCGCGCTCACCGTGCCGGTGGGGCCGGGCAATCTGGAAATGCAGTTGCAGTTGCTGGTGGACATGGGCGTGACCTGTCTGGGGTCCACCGCCTCCATGGCCCTGCTGATGGCCGAGGAAGTGGAGCGCAACGGCCTGCTGGACAAGGTGAAACTGCGCAAGGTGATATTCGGCGCGGAAACGCACAGCCCGCGCATGCGCGCCGCCTTCGAGCAGAAGCTGGGGCTGACGGGCAGCTACGACATCGCGGGCATGACCGAAATGTACGGCCCCGGCACCGGGCTGGAATGCGATGCGCGCGAGGGCCTGCACTACTGGGCCGACCTGTTCGTCATCGAGATACTGGACCCGGCCACCCTGCAACCGGTGGCCCCCGGCGAGGTGGGCGAGATGGTGGTCACCTCGTTGCGCAAGGAAGCCTCGCCGCTGGTCCGCTACCGCACCCGCGACCTGACGCGCATGCTGCCCGGCCAGTGTTCGTGCGGGCGGTGCATCCCCCGGCACGACCATATCCTGGGCCGTTCGGACGACATGATCATTTTCCGGGGGGTGAACATCTACCCCGGCCAGATCGCTGACGTGCTGCACGAATTTCCGGTGCTGGGGTCCGAGTACCATATCCAGCTCACCCGCACCGATGGCCGCGACGCCATGCTGCTGCAGGTGGAACGGCAGGAAGGCGCCACGGCGGATGCCGACGCGGGTCTGGTGCGCGAGGTGGGCGACCGCCTGCACAAGAAGCTGATGGCCCGCGTGGCCGTACAGGTGGTGGACCCCGGCGTGCTGCCGCGTTCGTTCGGCAAGTCCAAGCGGGTGACCGATCTGCGCATGGCCGACGGGTAGGGGCACCCCTCATGGGGAAACAAGCCTTGCATGCAGTCCTGCAAGAGGTTTTGCAATGCACAAGGGCACACCGATGGTGTGCCCTTTTTGCTTCTCCTGCGTTCCGGCGCGCCCTCACGTGCCTGCGATCCGGCTACCCTGCCGTGTCCCGCTAGCTCAATATCCGGCTTGCCCACACCTGGGCATCGATGTTGCTGTGGGCCACGTCCATGGGTGAAAAGCCCAGCTTCGCCATCAGCGGCAGCGCCTCGTCCCAGGCGCCGCGCTCCAGCAGCACGGCCAGTTGCAATTCGTCGTGCATGGGCGAAGGCTCGCCGGAAAGGGCGGCCTGAAAGTCCGCGTCCAGCGGCAGGTGGGCCAGCAGCACGGGCATGGGGATGCCCAGCAGCGCGTCCAGTTGCGACAGCAGCCCCAGCAGGAACATGGATTCCGGTGCATGGGTGCAGGTGCGCACCAACCCGCACAGCAGTTCCAGAAAACGCGCGCGGGTCACGGCCAGCCGCATGGCCTCGGCCGGGGCGGCGCTGCCCGCCGCGTCGGCCAGGGTGATCACCAGCAGCCACTTGCGCAGCGTTTCGAAGCCCAGCAGCGATGCCGCTTGCTGGATGGAGGTCACTTCCTTCAGCAGGGCGAACCACGCGGAGTTGATGTACCGCAGCAGGCGGTAGGTAAGGCCGGGGTCCACGGTTACGGCGCGCACCAGTTTGTGCGGGTCGGCCTCTCCGGTCAGCGACTGCATCAGGTGCAGGCGCGAGGTCTGGGCCGACGACAGGGTGCGCCCCGGCACTATGACCGGCCTGGCGAAGTGGTAGCCCTGGAACAGGGTGTACCCCAGCATGCGGCACTGGTCGAACATGGCCTCGTTCTCCACCTTTTCCGCCAGCAGCATGGCGTGGTGGCTCTTGCGCAGGGTGACCGTGAGCGCGGGCAACTCCGCCGGGGGCACGCCCAGCACGTCCACCTTGATGATGTCCGCCAGCCCCAGCAGCGGCAGGGCCTGGTCCTGCCCCACGAAGTCGTCCACGGCCAGCCGGTAGCCCGCGCGTTTCAGGGTGTGCAGGGCCTCCACCAGTTCCGGCGTGGGCTGCACCGTTTCAAGGATTTCGGGGATGCACCGGTCCGGCGGCAGCACCTCTGCCGCGCCGGACAGCAGCAGGCCTTCGGGAAAGTTGATCAGGAAGGGGGTGACGCCGGGTATGGTTTCGCTGGCGATGGCGTAGCCGTCGGCGATGACGGAGGCGGTGGCCGCATCCGGATCGTCGATGCGCGCGGGACCGCTGGGGCTGTTGCGGAACAACAGTTCATGCCCCCACAGCGCCCCCGAAGCATCGAAGATGGGCTGTCGGGCGATGAAGATGGTGGGCTGCTGCGAGGGATTCTGGGCCTGCATGGGTGCGGGCTCCGCCCCGCGTGCGCGTTGAGCATTGACGGCGGCACACCTGCGGTCCGTCCCGTGGTTCATGGATGGCGGCACACCTGCGGCCCGTCCCGTGGCCTGAAGCTGGCATTCCAGTATGGCAGGTGCGGCAGTCTCGGGCAAGGGGGCGATACCCCCAGGGCCTACGGAAAGGAGTACAGCAACATGGGGGCGGCCCTGCATTGCGCCGAAGGGGGATGCTGCGGCACTTCATTCATGCGCCCTTGCGACACCGCGACGCCATGTGGGTAGTTGTTTTTTGCAGCGAATATACGTAGATGCAAAGGATCGTCGCTCCGGCGGCAGCAAGGGAAAGGGAGGAGGCACCGGTGCTCAAGAAGATCTCCACGCGGGATCTCAAACCCGGCATGTACGTGGTGGACATGGGCCTTTCGTGGCTCGAGAACCCGTACCTGTACAGCCAGGTGGGGGTTGTCGGCTCCGAGGGCGACGTGCTGCGCATCCAGCGCGAAGGCTTCATGGAGGTCTTCGTGGATACGCGCCGTTCACTGGGGGGTGACGGCACCGACGGCCTGAGCGATGAAGAAGCCATTTCCGCCGAACTGGCGCGAGACCTTGGCGACGAGGATCCGCTGGCTCCCACCGTGCCTCTTGCGGAAGAAATGCCCCTAGCCCGCGCGCTGTACGACGATTCCGTGGGCTTCGCGCGTAAGGCCATGGAAGTCATGCGCCAGGACGGCTTCGTGGACGTGCAGGCCGCCCAGCCCATGGTCGAGGGCATCCTTACCAGCGTCACCCGCAACGCCAGCGCGCTGCTGGGCCTTTCCAAGCTGCGCTCGGTGGACGAATACACCTACACCCATTGCATCAACGTGGCCGTGCTGGCCGTGGTTTTCGGTCGGCATCTGGGCTTTGGCGACATCACCCTGAGCCGGGTTGGCCTGGCCGGGTTGTTTCACGACCTTGGCAAGGCCCGCGTGCCCGACACCATCCTGAACAGCCCGCGCCGCCTGACGCCCGAAGAGTTCAACGTCATGAAGCGCCACCCCGAACTGGGGTGGGAACAGGTGCGCGACAATCCCGCGGTCTACGACGAGGTGCTGACAGGCATGCTGGAGCACCACGAGAAGTACAACGGCCTCGGCTACCCGCGCGGACTCAAGGGCGAGGAAATCAGCATCATTGCCCGCATCCTGGCCGTGGTGGATGTGTACGACGCCCTTACCAGCCGCCGGGTGTACAAGGCGGCCATGCTGCCGCACAAGGCGTTGGGCCTGATGTACGGCATGCGCGGGCAGGATTTTCATCCCGGCTTCGTGGAGCGGTTCATCCGGTGTCTCGGGATATACCCCGTGGGCAGCGTGGTGGAACTGAATACCGGCCAGCGCGGCGTGGTCAGCAAGGGCAATGCGCGCGAACCGCTGCTGCCGGAAGTGATCGTGGTGCGCGACCCCAAGGGTCGCCCGGCTCAGTATCGCAGGCTGGACCTTTCCGGCCAGGCCGCCGTGAAGGTGGTGGCCTGCCTGGACCCGCGCGATGCGGGCATAGACCCCGGCCAGGTGCTGGGCGTCTCCTGACCGGCGGGCCGCTGACGCGGCTTTGCCGGGGCTTGTCAGCCACCGTCTCGTGCATTTTGCTTTTCGTTGCTGACGCCATGTCGTGAACAACGCCGGGGCGCTCCTTTGGGGGTGCCCCGGTTCGGTTTGCTGCCGGGCCCGTTTGCGCCGGGCCCGCGCGTTGCCCGTTTCGTTCGTCCCCGATTCAGTGATGCCCGGCGTTCGCGATGTGACGTGCGGGTGCTGGCGCCCGGGTGCCGGAAGGGGCGGGGGGTCAGGCGGTTATCTGCACGATGAGCGCCTGCAACCGGTCGGCCTGCTGGCGCAGCCCGTCCACGGCGCTGGCCGCCTCGTGCATGCCCTCGGCCATGCCCTCGGCCACCTCGCGGATGACGTCGATGGCCATGGCCGCCCGGGCCGCCTGTTCGGCCTGCAGGCCCGCCCGGTCGGCAATGGAGCCCACCTCGTCGGTGGTGGCCCCCACCAGATGCACGATGCGCTCCAGCGCCGCGCTGGATTCACCCGCCAACTGCGCGGTCTCGTCGATGGCCCCGCCCGATGCGTCCACCCGGTTCATGCTGTCGCGCACCCCGTGCTGGATGGCGGTGATGGCGGCATGCACCTCGCTGGTGGCCTGCATGGTCTTTTCGGCAAGCTTGCGCACTTCGTCCGCCACCACGGCGAATCCGCGCCCGGCGTCACCGGCGCGGGCCGCCTCGATGGCGGCGTTCAGGGCCAGCAGGTTGGTCTGGTCGGCTATGTCGGCGATGACGGCCATCACCCGTCCGATGGATTCCGCCTGCCCGCCCAGTTCGCGCATGCCGCCGCGCAATTCCTCCGACCGCTCCACCACCCCGCGCATGGCCTCGCGCATGCGGCGCACCTTGTCGGAGCCAGCCCGCGCCTCGTCCACGGCGCGTTCCGCAGCATCCGCGGCGCGTCCGGCAAGGCGGG
>NZ_VRYY01000386.1 GCF_015731765.1 Nitratidesulfovibrio oxamicus | reverse complement strand
GCACGGTGCGCCCGGCGTGGGCGCGGCGCGGGTATGCGGGCTGCTGCTGGACCGGGTGGCCTTTCTGGATGTGCACCGCGCGGTGCTGCACCCGCCCACGCCGCAGCAGGCCGAGGCGGCGGGTTTTGTCGGTACGGACGGTCCGGCAAGGTTGCTGGCGGCCTTTCTGCACGAATGGACCCGACAGGGCCGCGACCCTGCCTGCCTGCTGCTGGAAAACATCGCCGGGCAGGACCTGGCGGACCTGCTGCCGGTCATGGGCGACGGAAACTGCAAGGTGTGTCTGGACATGGGCCATGTCCTGACCTACGGTCAGCATAGGCTGCCCGCATCCGCAGCACTGCTGGAGCGGGTGGGCATGGTGCACGTGCATGCCCCCGGCGGCATGGACCGCCACCGCGCCCTCACCGAACTGACGGCGGAAGAAGCCGTCTGGGCCGCGCGGGTGTTGCCCGCCCTGCCGCCGGACGCGGTGCTGATGGTGGAGGTGTTCGCCTGGGATGGGGTGCTGGCCTCGCTGCCGGTGCTGGAACGCCTGCTGGGCGGGGAGCCGGCCTGAAACTGCCAGGCGGGCATTGCCGGACGTCCCTGCCATGCCGGATCTCACGGACATTACGGGTCCACGAACACCACGAACACCACGAACACCACGAACACCGCGAACACCACGAACACCAGAACATCACGGACATCACGAGAGACGCGCATCGGGCATCACGCGATTCGGGGCCGAGAGGAGATCATGAGTTACTTCCGGAAGCTGGAGACCAGGCTCACCCACCTGCAGGAGCTGTTCGACCGCGCCGAGCGCTGGCTCATCGTGATCAACGCCGACCCAGACGCCATGGCTTCCGCCCTGGCGCTGAAGCGCATCATGATCCATCGCGTGGACGACGTGGCCATAGCCCGCGTCAACGAGATCACCCGGCCCGACAACCTGGCCATGGCCCGCTACCTGCGCATTCCCATGGTCAAGCTTACCCCCACGCTTGCCGCCCAGTTCGACCGCTTTGCGGTGGTGGATTCGCAGCCCCATCACCATCCCTCGTTCAAGGATCTGTCCTTCTCGCTGGTCATCGACCACCACCCGCTTGTGGAAGAGCACCCGGTGGTGGCCGACTACAAGGAAATCCGCAACGAGTACGGCGCCACCTCCACCATCATGACCGAGTACCTGTACAATCTCGGCATCCGGCCCGGAAAGCTGCTGGCCACGGCGTTGCAGTTCGGCATCAAGACCGACACCGCCAGCTTCGAGCGCGCTTTCCACGACGTGGACATGCGCGCCTACCGCTACCTGACCAAGTTCGCGGACCACACCCTGCTCTCGCGCATCGTGCGCAGCGAATTCCGGCTGCACTGGCTGGACTACTTTTCGCGTGCGTTCATCAGCATGCACAAGTTGGGCACCGGCCAGTACGTGTACGTGGGCGAGGTGGAAAACCCGGACATCCTGGTGGTCATCGCCGATTTCTTCATGCGGGTGCATGAAATCCGCTGGGCGGCAGTGTGCGGGGTGTACCGCGACACCATCGTGGTCATCCTGCGCGGCGACGGCATGGGGCGCGACCTTGGCCGCTATGCCAGCCTGCAATTCGGCGACGTGGGCTCCGCCGGGGGGCACCGGGCCATGGCCCGCGCGGAGATTCCCCTGACCGCCGCCGAAGGCCGCAACGTGGAGTTCTTCATCTACAAGCGGCTGCTGGCCCCCCGCAAGAAAATGCGGGCGAAGCCCGACCAGAAGCCCGACGCCAAACCCCCTGCCGGGTCCGTTGCCGGGGCGGAATCCGCGCCCGGGCAGAAGACCGCCCAGAAGGCGGTGCCGCAGGGCGAACGCAAATCCGAGCAAAAGGCCCCAGCCGCGTTGCCTGCGGGAACGTCTGTCGCACTGCCTGAGGGAACGTCCGGCATGGCGTCCGCTGCGCCGACTGGCGGAACGTCTGCCGCCCCGACCGGGGCTGCCGCTGCCGCCGTCGCTTCCCGGGTGACCCTAGGCGACAAGCAACCCCCAGGCGACAGGTAGCGCCAAGCGGCAGGTAACCCTGCCGCGCGTCAGCCTCTCGCCGCCAGTTTTCCTTCGCATGCGTGTCGTCTTCGCACGCGGCGCAGTGCGTGCCGTTTGCTGCGTGCGCGTGCCGTCGGTGGCTGGTGGACCCACGCCTCGAGGGGCGCAGGGGGGGCGGTGCGCATCTTCGCGTTGTCCGTCGCCGGGCACGGAAACATGGCAAGGCCGCCCTCCGGGATTCCGGGGGGCGGCCTTGCGTGCGGAGGGAAGGGAAAGGAGCGATGCGCCGGTCATGCCCTTCAGACAAGCCGTGCCCGTCGAAGAAGTCGCGCCTGCCGAGGCTGTCTTGCCGACCGCGCCAGTCCAGCCGGTCGCGGAATCCGCGGAAGCAGCCGGTGATCCGGCGGCTACGCGCCGCGCCGCCTGCGGTCTGGGCGGCCCGCGTCGG
>NZ_VRYY01000385.1 GCF_015731765.1 Nitratidesulfovibrio oxamicus | reverse complement strand
CCTGCCCGCCGTGGCGCGCCTGCCGTGGTGCCGCAGGCCCGCGCGCATCCTGGGCCTGAACGATGATGCCGTGGCGCTGGCCATCCGCATGGACGGCGGTCCGGCCATCGGAGTGTGGGCGTTGCCGCCCGGCTACGTGGCCGGGCTGTCCGACGCGAACATTCCCATTGCCCCGGAAGACGCGCTGGACCTGCCCCTGCGCCGCGAGGACGTGCTGCTGGCCTGGCCCCGGTAGAAACGGGCACTGCATGCCCTGACCTGAAGAGGGCGGCACGGGTCCATTACGCATTCCTTCCCGTCCAACAGGATTGTTTTTTTCCTTGCCCCCCGCGGCGGGCCTCCGTCGCGGGGTGGGGCTGCTGCGGGCGCACACCAACCCCGGTCGTTCGGACGAATTGTTCCGTCCCCCTTCCACGCTCCGCCCCTTCTACGCCCCGCCCCCGTCCCGTGCCGCGCCATGCCGCCCGAACACCTCGCGCGCGGCAGCAATGCCGTTGAGCGCGGCGGGGAAGCCCGCGTACACCGCCATCTGCATGATAACCTCCATGATCTCCTCGCGGGTCAGGCCCACATGCAGCCCGGCGGCAATGTGCACCTCCAGTTGGGGCCGCGCCGTGCCCATGGCCGTCAGCGCGGCGATGGTGGCGATCTCGCGCTCGCGCAGGCCAAGCTGGGGCCGCGCATACACGTCGCCAAAGGGAAACTCCACCAGCAGCCGCGCGAAATCCGGCGCGAATTCCGCCAGCTTCGCCACCACCTGCTCGCCCGCCGTGCCGTCCACCCGCGACAGCATCCGCAGTCCGCGCTGGTAGCGGGTTTCCGTCCCTTCCGGCCCTTCCGCCTGTTCCGCCCCTTCCGCCTGTTCCGCCCCGCCCACTTGTTCCGGCTGGGTCGTCTTCACGTCGTCATGCATGGTCATCCTCCTGCCCGCGATACCAGGCAATCTTGTCGTCCAGATGGGTCAGGCATGCCGTCAGTCGTTCCATGCGCTCTCGCACGCGCTGGCGGTGTCCTTCCAGCAGTTCCCGACGGGCCGCCAGCGTGGCATCGCCCTGCTCGCCCCGCTCTCGTAGTTCCGCGTAGCGCACCATTTCGCGCACGGGCATGTCCATCTCGCGCAGCCTGCCAATGAATTCCAGCCAGCGCAGGTCGTCCTGCGTGAACAGCCTGCGCCCGCCCCTGTCGCGCTCCACCGAACGCAGCAGGCCGATCTTTTCATACCAGCGCAGGGTGTGGGCGCTCAGCCCGGTGGTTGCCGCCACGTCACGGATGCGCATGGGTCTTCCCCCTTTTTCCGGAGCCTACAAGTTGGAGTGCGCTCAAAGTCAAGCGGTTTCGCGGACTGCGCAAAAAAACGCCCGAGCCATGGGAATGGCCGGGCGTGAGTACGTGAACGCAGGAAAAAACGCCGTTAACGGGGCGACGGGCAGCCTACATGCCGAACAGCAGCGCGCTGGGGCGGCGCAGCACGGCGGGCAGCGGGTCCAGTTCGGTCCGCAGGGCATCCTGCAACGCGCGCAGGCCGCCGGGATCGTCCGCTCCAAAAGACGCGGGCGTCCGGCCCGTCACCCGCAGCAACCGCCCGCGCAGCCCGTTGCCGTAAGTGAAATTGCCGGTGAGGTAGATCAGGAACTTGGCGTACATGCGCACCGCGCGGGCCGGACCGTGCCGCCGGGCCAGCGCGTCCAGCAGGGCCAGCGGGGCTTCTCGCCACAAGGCGGGGTTGCGGTCCGGGTCGTCATCAATTGCACCAGTCCACGCCGCGAACACCCATGGCCGGGCCACGGCGATGCGCCCCAGCGACACGCCGTCGCAGCCGGTGTCGTCCAGCAGGCTGGCGCAGTCCTGCGGCGTGAACACGTCGCCGTTGCCCATGACCGGGATGGACACCGCCGCCTTGACCAGCCCGATGTGGGCGCGCCGGGGCGGCTGGGTACGCCGGTCCGGGGCCACGCGGGGGTGAAAGACCAGGCAGTCGGCCCCGGCGTCCTCGAAGCGGCGGGCCAGGTCCACGGCGGGTTGCGGGTCCGGCGTCCAGCCGGTGCGGAACTTGACGAACACCGGGATGTCCACGGCGCGGCGCACCGCCGCCACCATGCGCACGGCACGCTCCGGGTCGCGCAGCAGATCCGCGCCGCAGCCGCGCTTGACGATGGCGGACACCGAGCAGCCCATGTTCAGATCCACGCCGAAAAAGCCTTCGGCCTGCACCCGGCGCGCGCCCTCGGCCATGTGCTCCGGTTCGGCCCCGAACAGCTGACAAACCAGCCGGGCCGGCTCGCCCGCACGCCAAGAGAACGCCTCCGACTTTTCCGGGCGTTCCGTGGGCACGGCGCGGGCGTTGCACATGCCGGTGAACAGCAGCCCGCAGCCGCCGTAGCCTTCCACCACCTCGCGGAAGGCGGCGTGGCCCAGTCCGGCCATGGGGGCCAGCCACAGCCGCCCCGGCACGGTG
>NZ_VRYY01000384.1 GCF_015731765.1 Nitratidesulfovibrio oxamicus | reverse complement strand
AATTTCCGTTGGTTGCTGGTGGCCTCGTTCATCGGGCCGGTGGTGGGGGTGGGGCTGGCCTTTGCCTCGGCACTGGCGCTGTCCGGCGGCATGGTGCTGTCCAAGCAGGGGCTGGCCGAAGGGGTGGACCCGCTGTTCGCCGCGCTGTTGCGCATGGTGGTGGCCATGGGCGTGTTCTGGCCCACGGCCATGCTGACCGGCAGGCTGCGCCCGGCGTTGTCCGTGGTGCGCGGCGACGGTCAGGACCGCCGCAATTTCCGTTGGTTGCTGGTGGCCTCGTTCATCGGGCCGGTGGTGGGGGTGTGGCTGTCGCTGGTGGCCATTGGCGCGACCCAGACAGGCATTGCCGCCACCCTCATCGGGCTGGAACCCATATTCATCATTCCCGTGGCTGCCCTGGTGGAGCGACGCTGGCCCACGCCCCGCGCCATTGCCGGGGCGGGCATCGCCTTCGTGGGGACGGCGTTGCTGTGCCTGAGAAATGTATTGTAGGTACGGTTCGCCGACGAATGAAAAGCGCCCGGAGTTGCTCCGGGCGCTTTCGTTTTTTCCGGGGGACTGAAATCCGGCGGCAGGCAGCTACACCTCGCCCACGGCCATGCCCAGGTCGTTGTCGGTGTCCGGGGCATCGGTGTCCGGGGCATCGGCGGCAGGTGCGGTGGCGTGCCCGGCGGCCCTGCCGTCCGTGGTGCCCGCGGTACCATGATTGGCCTCGAAGGCGTGGCCCCACTTGCACATTTCGGACAACACCGGCAGCACACTGCGGCCCATCTCGGTCAGCGAATATTCAACGCGCGGCGGCACCTGCGGGTACACCTCGCGGTGCAGCACGCCGTCCGATTCCAGTTCGCGCAGCTGCTGGGTGAGCATTTTCTGGGTGATGTTGGGCATGATGCGCCGCAATTCGCTGAAGCGCAGCGTTCCGTCCTGGCCCAGCCGCCACAGGATGATGGGCTTCCACTTGCCGCCGATGACCTGAAGGGTCAACTCCAGCGAGCAGTAATATTCCTTGCCCGCGCAGTGCTTGAGGGTGCATGCCGTGACCATCTGGTACCTCCGCGCGAAACATAGTATCATCTGCGGTATCTTTCAAGACCCTACAGTATGCTGCAGGATACTATGCCACAAAATGGTGCGTACTTGATGAAAAATCCGAAGCAGGTATTTTGAGCCGCAGAGTTTCGCCATCTCTTGCCAGCCCCGGCCACCGCAGCCCTGCCGCACGAAGTTCCCGGCAGGCGCGGCGGCTGGCCGGGAACGCGGCCAAGCCGCGGGACTCTCGCATTCGTACCTCGTAACTTCGCGCCACGCAGGGCGCAGGAGGGTTCATGGACGTCCTTTCCGCCATCCACGGTCGCCGTTCCATCCGCAAGTATACCGAGGCCCCCGTTGCCGCGTCCGACGTGCGCGACATCCTGGCCGCCGCCATGGCCGCGCCCAGCGCGGGCAACGCCCAGCCGTGGCGTTTCGTGGTCGTGGACGACCGTGCGCTGCTGGAGGCCATTCCCGCGTTCAGCCAGTACGCCGCCATGGCCGCAAAGGCCCCGCTGGGCATTCTGGTGTGCGCCGACCTGACGTCGGAAAAGTACCCCGGCTACTGGGTGCAGGATTGTTCCGCCGCGGTGCAGAACATCCTGCTGGCCGTGCACGGCAAGGGGCTGGGCGCGGTATGGACCGGCGTGCACCCCATGAAGGACCGCGAGGACGGCTTTCGTCGCCTGCTCGGCCTGCCGGACAGCGTGGTGCCGCTGGGCTTCATCGTCATCGGCCACCCGGCGCAGGAACTGGCCCCGCAGGACCGTTACGACGAAGCCAAAGTCCACTGGAACGGGTGGTAGCATGCCCATCATCAGCGTTGTGGCCAACCACATGGAAACGGACGACAAGCGCGAACTGGTGCGCGAACTGACCGCCACGGCGGCGCGGGTCATGAAGCTGCCGCCGGAAACCATCACCGTGCTCATCGACTGCCGCCAGCCGGAAGACATCGGCGTGGCCGGGGTGCTGCTGGCCGACCGCAGGAAATGACGGGCGGCGGCAACCTGCCGCCCTTTCTCCCCGAAATTCTCCCCGACACTTTCGCCAACATCCTCGCGCCGCCTCCCCCGGTTTGCGGGAAAGTCGGCGCACCACGGAGACATCATGAGCGCATCCATCTTCGCGCCCGTGCGCATCGGCAATCTGGAATCGCCCAACCGCTTCGTCCGTTCCGCCACCTGGGAAGGGCTGGCCACCGACGAAGGCATGGCCACCCCGGCACTGGCAGACGTGCTGGGCGAACTGGCCAAAGGGGGCGTGGGGGTGGTCATTCCCGGCCATGCCTACGTGGAAAAGCGCGGGCAGGCCGGCCCCCGCCAACTCGGCATCCACGACGACGCATGCATTCCCGGCCTGCGCATGCTGGCGGACGCCGTGCACGCGGGCGGCGGGCGCATCGTGGCCCAGCTGGCCCACGCGGGCG
>NZ_VRYY01000383.1 GCF_015731765.1 Nitratidesulfovibrio oxamicus | reverse complement strand
CGCGCCGATGGCGCAGCCGCCGGGCAGGGCCACGCGGGCCTCGCCCAGGCGGGCCAGCAGCGGGCCAAGGCACAGCACCGACGCGCGCATGGTCTTCACCAGGTCGTAGGGGGCTTCCGGCTTCAGGTCGCACGGGGTGACGGTTACGGTGTGGCCGTCGAATTCCGCCGGGCAGCCCAGGATGGCCAGCAGCTTGTTGGTGGTGAAGATGTCGCGCAGGCGCGGCACATTGGTGTAGGTGATGGGTTCTTCGGCCAGGATAGAGGCCATCAGGATGGGCAGTGCGGCGTTCTTGGAGCCGCTGACGGCAATGGAGCCGCGCAGGGGCACGCCGCCTTGGATGACGAGTTTGTCCATGTGGTCGTGGGTATCCTTTACGGGTAGTCGCTGCGGAAATGTTCCGCGCGGGTGATGGCTTTGGCTGCGCCGCGTCGGGCTGTCCCGTTGCGGGGGCGAGTGTCATGGCCGAAAACGGGCGCCGGTTCTGAAAGGACGTGCAAGGACCTGAAAGGATCTGAAAGGGACCGAAAGGGGGAGATTGCCTCTTGACCGGTCCCCGCGCCGGGTGTATATGCGCTCTCTCTTACGGCGGATGTAGCTCAGTTGGCAGAGCACCTGGTTGTGGCCCAGGTGGCCGTGGGTTCAAGTCCCATCATTCGCCCCATTGATTCCGTGCCCCGCGTTAGCGGGGCTTTTCTTTTTCTGGGAACGGGCGGTTGCCAAATTGTCCTTTCGCCCGTTGGCTTCCGACCCGAAGGGCGCGAAGCGTGTCCGCCGGGCGAGTTCACGAGCCCTGCGGACATCGTGCGCAACGAGGTCAAACTTCGCCCGCCATAGCTCTGCTGTCCCTAGCCGTAAGGTTCGCTTCGCGCACCTAACGGCTAAGGCTCGGTCGAATACGACATGAGCGCGATGCGGGCGCCATCCGTAATGCTCGATGACTCGCATAACGGCTGCCGCATGTTCCCTCATGGCGGGCTCGTTTTCCTTGCCAACGAACGAAAATCCAAATTTGGCAACCGCCCTTGGTTTCGCTACGGGCGGCCCCGGCGCGTGCCGGTGCTGATGGGTGGAATTTCCTCTGCGCATGTCGGGCGGACCATACCCCTACCGGCCCCGGAACGGAACCCCGTCGATGGGGGCAACCGTTGGCGTGCGGCGCGGCCCGCCGTTTTCCTTCACGAAATTTGTGACGGTGCGCCGTGCGGCGGCGGTGGTGCGGGCAACCCGGCCATGCCCGCGCGTGCGGTGCTTTCGTCTGCCTGGCCCGGATGTCCTGTCCTGTTGGGCCTGTCCGCGCTCCTCGGTCCTGTCAGCCGCCGTGGGTATCCAGCAGGGCATGGATGCTGTGGCAGGTGGTGCGCACCGCCGCGTCAAAGCGTTCCACAAGGTCATGCACGGATGCCTGCGGTGCGGTTGCCGCATCCTTTCCGTTTTCCCCGGCGGCAGGCAGGTCGCCTGCCAGCAGCAGACCCAGGTGCTCCAGGGCGCGTGCCGCCTCGTGCACCTCGTGGGCGGATATGCTGCCCGCCGCCCCCGCCATGGCGTGGGCACGTTCGGACAGGGCGCGCCACGCGCCAGCGGCGTCCGGCCCAATTCCGTTGGACTTCTCGGCGGCGGCCACCAGCCCGCGCACTTCCTCGCCCGCCCCGGAATAGGCGGCCACAAAGCTGCCCAGCACCCGCAGGTACAGCCAGGCCTTGCCGTTCATGCGGCGCACGCCGCTGGTCACGTCCAGCCCCGGCAGGGATGCGGGCAGGTCTTCCGGTGCGGGGCGGTGGCCCGTGGCGGGCTTGCCGTTGCCCGTCTGTGGTCGGAGTGGCGCTGGCGCGGGGCCTGCGGCGGGAACATCCGGTGATCCCGCTCCCGATTCCGTGCTGTCCGCCCCCGTTGCCTCCGCAGCCGGTCGCGCAGGCAGGTGGCGACGCAGGGTGTCCAGCAGTTCCTTGCGGTCCACGGGCTTGGGCAGCCTGCCGACGATGCCCGCCCGATGCAGGGCGGTTTCGTCCTCGCCCTCCACCCGCGCGGTAAAGGCGATGACCGGAGCACCGGGCCGCAGCAGCAGGTCGCCGGATGCATTTCGCGCCCGAATGGCGGCGGCGGTCTGGTAGCCGTCCATGCCCGGCATCTGGATGTCCAGCAGCACCGCGTCGAAAGGGGCGTCCGTCACGTCCGCCTGGCGGGTGTCCGCAGCATTCGCCCCGTCTGCGGCGCGGGTGGGGCTGGTGTTGGCCAGGGTGTCCAGCGCCTCCTCGCCCGAGGAAACCGCCTTTACCGCCACGCCTGCGGCATGCAGCATCTCCGTGGCCACGGCGCGGTTGATGAGGTTGTCGTCCACCAGCAGCACCCGCGCTCCGTGCAGGGCCGGATCGTGCAGGGCCGGATCGGGCTGGACAGGGCGGGCCGGGGCGCGCCGGGTGGCGGTGGTGTCGGCATTGCTGCTCCGGGGCGCGTCGGCAGC
>NZ_VRYY01000382.1 GCF_015731765.1 Nitratidesulfovibrio oxamicus | reverse complement strand
CGCCCACGACGGGCTGGTGCTGACCAGCGGCGCGCTGCGCACGCTGGCCACGGCCCTGCTGAAGATCGCCAACGACGTGCGCTGGCTGGCGTCCGGCCCGCGCTGCGGCATCGGGGAACTGCGCCTGCCCGAGAACGAGCCCGGCTCGTCCATCATGCCCGGCAAGGTAAACCCCACCCAGTGCGAGGCCCTGACCATGGCGGCCGTGCAGGTCATGGGGCTGGACGTGGCCGTGGGCATGGCCGGGTCGCAGGGCAATTTCGAGCTGAACGTGTTCAAGCCGCTGATCATCCACAACACGCTCACGTCCATGCGCCTGCTGGCCGACGGGTGCCGCTCGTTCGCGGACCATGCCGTGGCGGGCATGCAGCCCGACAGGGCAGGCATTGCCGCGCACATGGGCCGTTCGCTGATGCTGGTCACAGCCCTTGCGCCCGTTGTTGGCTACGACCGGGCGGCGCAGGCGGCCCACCTGGCCCATGCGCGGGGCATCACCCTGCGCGAGGCCTGTCTGGAAATGCAGTTGCTGGACGGCGCGGCATTCGACGCGGCGGTGGACCCGCTGCGCATGGCCAGACCGCATGAGGGGCAGGAGGGGTAGCCCCGGACGGGCACCGACGGGTGGCACCCATGGGACACAAGGTCACGCCGGACACGCCGCGCATTCCGACAAGTCCCACGGCAACATGCCGTGTACACAGAGCCTTATCCGTGTGGCTGGTCGCACCCCGACCCGTGAAAGCGCACACTCCCGCACATCTTGCGTGCTTGTCCGCATCCGGGCATAAGCGCGCCATAGCCCCTCGCAGGGTCCGGCCCGGCAGCCGGACCACGCGGCCCACAGGAGGCGGACCGCCAACCCGCCACCACAGGCCGCGCCACGCCACACCGCATCGTCGTTCCCCGGTACAGGTTCGCCGCCCGCACCGCCGCGCCCATCCCGTGCACACCCGGAGCACATCCGAAGCATCGTTGGGGCAGGCGGGCATCCATAGCGTCGGCGTTCCGTCATGGCCCGCGCCCGCATGCCCTTCCGTGCCCTCGGAACCCGGCAGGCCGCGCGCCGCGCCAGTTGCCCGGCAGCGCCGACGCACCCACCCCATCCGCAGCAACGAGGAAGACAATGGAGACCAAACTGGCCAACCCGGCCCCGCTCGGGCTCATGGGCTTCGGGATGACCACCATCCTGCTGAACATCCACAACGCGGGCTTCTTTCCCATCAGCTCGATGATCCTCGCCATGGGCATCTTCTACGGCGGCATCGCGCAGGTCATCGCGGGCATCATGGAATTCAAGAAGGGCAACACGTTCGGCACCACCGCCTTCACTTCGTACGGCCTGTTCTGGCTGACGCTGGTGGCGCTGATCGTCATGCCCAAGCTGGGCTGGGCCGAACCCACCCCGCACGCCTACATGGGCTGCTATCTCGCCATGTGGGGGCTGTTCACCTTCTTCATGTTCCTGGGCACCCTGAAGGGCAAGACCACGCTGAAGTTCATCTTCCTGTCGCTGACCGTGCTGTTCGCCCTGCTGGCCATCCGCGATTTTACCGGCAGCGAGCTGATCGGCACCATCGCCGGGTGGGAAGGCATCGTGTGCGGCGCAAGCGCCTGTTACCTGGCCATGGCCGAGGTGCTGCACGAGCAGTATGGGCGGGTGGTGTTGCCGTACTAGGTAGTGATGGGGGGAGGGGGCTGTCGCCTGAGGGCTGGTGCGTGATTGCACCCGGCCTCTACGAAAACAGTCCCGCGCGATAGCTACCCCCCGATTTCGTTATGCCGCCGGCGGGGAGTGAAAGAGGTGGTGCGTGATTGCACCCGGCTTCTACGAAGGCACGTTCGCCCTTCTGTCCACGCTCGATTTCGTTATGCCTCCGGCGGGCAGGGGGCCGTGTAACGACGGCCCCCTGCACCCCCGCGTTCCGGTGGCTCCGCCCCCTGGACCCCCGGCGTCTCCTGCACCGCATTCCTTTCGCCGCCAGCTTCCCTCCGGCGCTGGGCGCCTTCGGGTGATCTGGCGACGGGAATGCGTATGTGCGCAATGCTCCCGCTGGCCCGGCAGGGCGGGAATGCCCTTCTCCCTACGTTACCAGCGGCACGCATCCGCGACGCCGAAGCTTCCGCCTCGCAAGACCTCGGCGGTGATCTTCGGCTGCGGCTGCGTATCGCCGCACGCAAGTTGCCCACGCTCCCATAAAGCAAACATTATCCACGGCGGCAGCGGAATCTTTGCGCCAATTGATTTGGTAATACCTAACCAAACCGGACCTGTGATAGGCAGGTCTGGACATGAGAGAATGCCCGAAGTGCACATACACCCGAGCTTGGCGTCTCGCTGATGGCCGTTTCAAATGCCGTCGGTGCGGTAGCAAGTACTCGTGGAAAACCGCCTGGGAACTTAGCCGCCTTCCCGAAGCCAAAAAGCTCAAGGCGTTGGAACTCTTTGTCTATGGCGTCCCTGTGT
>NZ_VRYY01000381.1 GCF_015731765.1 Nitratidesulfovibrio oxamicus | reverse complement strand
TTCGCCCCGTGCCGCCCCCCCCGCCTTCTTCCATCCCGCGTGATGCGGCGGCTGCCGCTGCCGCCGCGCTGGAAGGTCCGCAACTGGACGCCGCGCTGGAACCCCCGGTGCCGCAAGGCGGCATTCCCGACATGCGCGGGCTGGACCCGGCGGACGTGGACTACACCCCGCCGCTCATCGAATGCATGGCCTTTCTGTTCCGCCTGCACGGCAAGCCCGTGTCCACGCGGTTTCTCATCGCCGGTCTGCCCATGTCCGACGGGCCGGTGCATCCTTCGGCCTGTATCCGCGCCGCACGTACGGCGGGCATGGCCTCCAGCGTGGTGTACCGTCCCACGCTGGACCGCATCTCAGCACTGACCCTGCCGTGCATCCTGCTGATGCGGCAGGAAAAGGCCTGCGTGCTGCTGGGCCTGAACGGCGACAAGGCCGAGGTGCTGTTTCCGGAAACGGGCATGGAGCCGCGCACCGTGCCCGTGGACGAACTGACCAAGGAATACACCGGCTACGCCATGTTCGCCCGGCTGGAAGGCAAGCTGGACCGCCGGGCCAGCGAGATAAAGCTGCTGAAGGCCAAACGCTGGTTCTGGGACACGCTGCTGCACTTCCTGCCCATCTACAAGCATGTGCTGTTCGCCAGCGTGGTGGTGAACCTGCTGACCATCGTCAGCCCGCTGTTCTTCATGAACGTGTATGACCGCGTGGTGCCCAACAGCGCCACGGAAACGTTGTGGGTGCTGGCCATCGGCATAGGCATCGCCTACGTGTTCGACTTTCTGCTGCGCAACCTGCGCAGCTACTTCGTGGACGTGGCGGGCCGCAACGCCGACATCGTGCTGGCCAGCCGCCTGATGAACCAGTTGATGACCCTGCGCCTGGACGCCAAGCCCGACTCCACGGGGTCGCTGGCCAACAACCTGCGCGAGTTCGAATCGCTGCGCGAATTCTTTGGTTCCACCACGCTGCTGGCGCTGGTGGATCTGCCTTTCCTGGTGCTGTTCGTGCTCATCGTGTGCTTCATCGGCGGGCCCATCGGCGTGGTGCCCATGCTGGCGGTGCCCCTGGTTGTGGGCATCGGCATGCTGCTCCAGTTGCCGTTCCAGCGGGTGGCCGAGGCGGGCTTCAAGGAAGGCATGCAGAAGAACGCCCTGCTGGTGGAGATCATCAACGGGCTGGAAACGGTAAAATCGTCGCTGGCCGAAGGCCGCATGCAGCACGCCTGGGAAAAGGTGGTGGGCATGAGCGCCTCGTCCAATGCCCAGTCCAAGGGGCTGGCCAACATCTCGGTGACCATGTCCATCCTGTTCACCCAACTGGTCAGCGTGACGGTGATCATCTGGGGCGTGTACCGCATTTCCGACGGCCTGCTGACCATGGGCGGACTGATCGCCTGCAACATGCTGGCCTCGCGCGCCATGGCCCCGCTGAGCCAGGTGGCGGCCATGCTGGCGCGGCTGCAGCAGTCGCGCATGGCCCTGAAGTCGCTGGACATGCTCATGAACCTGCCCACCGAACGACCCGATGACAGACCCTATGTCGATTTCGGCCCGCTGGAGCATTCCATGGTTTTCGAAAGCGTGTCCTTCGCCTACCCCGGCTCGGAACGGCTGGCGCTGGAGAACGTCAACACCACCATCCGCCCCGGCGAGCGGGTGGGCATCATCGGGCGCATGGGGTCGGGAAAGTCCACCCTGGGGCGCCTGGCCATCGGGCTGTACCAGCCGCGTGACGGCGCGGTGCGCTTCGGCGGGGTGGACATCCGGCAGATGGACATGGCCGACCTGCGCTCGCGCGTTGGGTACCTTGCCCAGGACAACTACCTGTTCTACGGATCGGTGCGCGACAACATCGCCATCGGCGTGCCCAACGCCGATGACAGGATGATCCTGCGCGCCGCCACCATCGCCGGGGTGGTCGATTTCGTGCGTGGGCACCCGGCGGGCTTCGGCATGCCGGTGGGCGAGCGGGGCATGGCCCTTTCAGGCGGGCAGCGCCAGGCCGTGGCCCTGGCCCGTTCGCTGCTGCACGACCCCGATGTTCTCATACTGGACGAACCGTCCAGCAACATGGACAATTCTTCGGAAATGGCGCTGAAGCGACGCCTTGCGGAAATACTGGATAAAAAGACGCTGATCCTGGTCACCCACCGGGTGAGCATGCTGGACCTGGTGGACCGGCTGATCGTGCTCGACCATGGCCGGGTGGTGGCCGACGGTCCCAAGCAGGCCGTTCTTGCCGCGTTGCGCGGCGATCAGGTGCGCGCGGCGGGGCCCGCGCGTTTTTCGGGCGCGCCCGCCCCGGCATCCAGACCACCGCACCCACCGCAACAGGGCTGATGCGCGGCGCACCAGCGGAGCACGATCATGGAATACGACAAGACCACAACGGGCGGACAGGAGCCCGCGAACACCCCCGGCACTTCATCCGGCGCACTGCCCGGTGCGCCGCTGTCCACGCCGCCGGGCATGCCG
>NZ_VRYY01000380.1 GCF_015731765.1 Nitratidesulfovibrio oxamicus | reverse complement strand
CTGTTCCCCAACGACCGCGAACGGCCCGTGCCGCAGTTCTAGCTTCACGCGGGCGAGCCCTCAACGGCACACCGCCGCGGACCGGCGACAACGACCGCCCCCCCGCCGCACCTGTCCGCCCCCGCCTCCGTCCTCGGCCCGCCAGTCCTGCCAGTCGGGCCAGTCCTGCCAGTCGGGCCAGTCGGGCCAGTCGGGCAGGCACAAGAAAACTTGGGGACGTGCGCACGGGATCAATTCTTCTTCAGACACTCCGTGAAAAAACGCAGCACGTCGTCCCAGGCTCTGGCCTCCGTACACGGGCAGTGCCAGGACGCTTCGGCGTCGTACTCCGTCCCGTACGCCGCGTTGCAGAAACCGTGAGCCGCGCCCGCGTGCAGCACCACCCGACAATCCACGCTGGCGGCGGACATTTCGCTGACAAAGGGCTCAACGTCGCGCAGCGGAATGACATGGTCGCGCCCGGCCAGATGCACCAGCACCGGGCAATGCGCCGCGCCGGGCACCACCGTCTGCGACGAGGAAAGGTATCCGTACATGCTGGCGGCGCCGCGCAGGGGAGCACCGGCGCGGACCAGTTCCAGCGTGGCCCCGCCGCCCAGCGAAAATCCCATGGCCAGCAGACGGGCCGCGTCCACCCCCGGCACGCTGGCCAGTGCGTCCAGCCCGGCCCGGGCGCGCAGGTGCAACAACGCCCTGTCGTCACGCAGGGGGCGCAGGCAGGCGCGGGCCTGCTCGAAATCTGTCGGGCGCAAGGCGGTACCGTACAGGTCGGCGCACAGCACGGCATACCCGGCCCGCACCAATTGCGCGGCACTGCGGAACAGGTAGCCGCCAAGGCCGGTGTATTCGTGCAGCAGCAATACGCCGGGCACGCCGCCGGGCTGCCCTTCTTCACCGGCAGCCCCGAACCCGCCCGGCAGAAACAAGTGCCCCTCGCAGTCCACCGTACCGCCGCCCGGTCCCGCAGCCCCGACGGAACTGGCGGGCGCGGAGTAAGTCACCGCCCTGCCTGCCCATGCCAGCGAATCGTCGGCAAACAACCCGACCGCCCCGCTCCACGCGCTCATTCCGGCATCCTTCTTGTCCATCAGGCCTCCCCGGTGGCGGTCACGCGCCATATGCAGCGACGCCCGGCGGATTCGCCGGACGTCGCGTTTCGATCTTTGGCTGCCTGACCTTCCTTGAAGCAAAGGATACGCCAAGCCAGTGGCGAAAGCCTGTTGCCGCTATGAGAATTTTTGTTCTCTGCCAAGAAAGAATGATTTTTTATGAAGGAAGTATACTCTTAGCGTATTCGACCGGAATAAAAAATTATTCTGACGCAGGCAGAGGACAAAAAGGCCATAGCGGCACAGGCTCTACGGTTCGATGCGCGAACCAAGCACCCCCAGGAACTTGCGCATCCACTCGGGGTGCGCGGGCCAGGCGGGCGCGGTGACCACATTGCCGTCCACGCAGGCATTGGTGAAGGTGTCATTCACCTCGCACCACGTGCCGCCCGCCCCTTCGATGTCCGGCTTCACGGCGGGGTACGCGGTGCAGGTCAGCCCCTTGACCACGCCCGCCGTCACCAGCAACTGCTGGCCATGGCACACGGAGGCGATGGGCTTCTTGGCCGCCGCCATCTCGCGCACGATCTCGACCACGCGCGGGTTAAGGCGGATGTATTCGGGGGCGCGGCCACCGGGAATCACCAGCGCGTCGTAGTTCGCCGTGTTCACGGCGTCGAAATCGGCATTCAGGGTAAAGTTGTGGCCCGGCTTTTCGGAGTAGGTCTGATCCCCCTCGAAGTCGTGCACCGCCGTGCGCACCTGCTGGCCCGCCTTCTTGCCGGGGCACACCGCGTGCACGTCGTGGCCCACCATCAGCAGCATCTGGAACGGCACCATGACTTCGTAGTCCTCCACGAAATCGCCCACCAGAAACAGAATCTTCTTCACTGCCATGTCGTGCTCCTTTGCTGCCGACGCGCCCGGCGGCGGACAATGGCCGCGCCGTCGTGTCGGTCGGGGGTTGGGAGAGCGGCGGTACACGCCTGATCGGCGCAACGCTTGCGCCCACGGCTTGCACCCTGACCTGAAATGATTATTGAAGTGCCAACGCCAAGGGGAGGCCGCCGGGTCGGTTTCCTGCCGGATGATTCTCGTTCCATGCCCAGGGACGCCAACGCCGCCGCGCGGAAGTGTTTGCGCATTCTATCAATAGCGCGTTCGGCGGCTGCTTACAACCGCAACCATACAGCAGTCGGGTCGGAGCACCGACCGACACGCAAAGGTAACACCCATGCCCATGTACGAATTTTCCTGCCAGGGGTGCGGCGCCGTGTTCGAGGAACTGTGCGCCCGCGATGCCGAAGACTGCGCCTGCCCCGCCTGCGGCGGGCAAGGCAACCGGATGATGTCCGCCGCCACCCCCAAGCTGCGGACGGGCAGCCCGTTCACCAGCACCCCGCGCAACGCCGGGGCCGGGGCCGCCACG
>NZ_VRYY01000379.1 GCF_015731765.1 Nitratidesulfovibrio oxamicus | reverse complement strand
ACCCCGCCACGCGTGGAACGCGCGCGTGGGGCGCTGGCGCGGCGAGCGGGCGGTGACATGCGGCCTCCTGCGGATGACGGGACAGGTGGAGCGGGCCGAAACGGAAGGCTGGATGCGTGTGCGGAGCCGGATGGGGGCCGGCCCGGCGCGACGGGAGGCACGGCACATCGCCCGGACAGGGGGATGCGCGTCGCGCCAACGAAAAAAGGGGGGACCGGCGTGCCGGACCCCCCTTGCATGAAGCAGTCTGGCCTAGAAGCGGTTCTTGGGCTTGATGCGCGCGGCCTTGCCCTTGAGTTCGCGCAGGTAGTACAGGCGGCTGCGGCGCACGCGGCCTTCCGTCACCATCTCCACGCGGTCGATGAAGGGAGAGTGCAGGGGGAACACGCGTTCCACGCCCACGCCGTCGGACACCTTGCGCACGGTGAAGGTGCCGCCGGTGGTGCCGCGGTGGATGCGGATGACGTTGCCCTGGAACACCTGGATGCGTTCCTTTTCGCCTTCCACGATGCGCAGGTGCACCTTGATGGTGTCGCCGGACTTGAACTTGGGCAGGTCGAGGCGCAGGTGTTCGCCTTCGATTTTCTTGATGATATTCATGCTCGTGTCTCCCTTGGACCGGAGTTTTTCGCTATCGTGGGTTCGCCGGTTCCGCCTAATAGCAGTCGCCGAGAATCCTGTCCATGATGATGGCGGCGGCGGTGCGCACCGAAAGGTGGTTGTACCCGTCCATCCACCGGACGGGCCGCAGGGTGCCGTCGCACGCCGCCACAAGATGCGGCGACAAGCCGTGGCCGGTGCCGAACAACAGCAGCACCGGGCGTTCCGCGAGGATGGACCTTACCTGACCGACGGTCGTGTCGCCCGCGCCGCGCGCACTGGTTGCGATCACCAGGGGGCGCTGGCCCGTGCGGCGGGTAATGTCGTCCACCGCGTCCTGCACCGTATCGGCGCCTCGCACCAGCCCGAGCGCCTCGCCCCTGTCGGGGTTTGCCGCAAGGCCCGGCCCCTCCGTCCAGTGCCGGAGAATGCCGTCGAGCAGTCGCCGCTGGTCCTCGATGGGGGTCACGATGTAATACCCGCCGAGTCCATACGTGCAGGAACAGCGGCCTATATCGTGAATGTCGAGGTTTGTCAAAGACACCGCCACCGATTTTTTTTCCTTGTTCAAAACCGGGTAGTGCACCAGCGCGCAATGCAGGTTGCGTCCGGCCCGTTCCACGGTCTCGGCGGCCTTGTGCCGCAAGAAGGTCATGTCGGTTTCGGTCAGCGGGGCTTCCGGCAGCAATTCGGGCCGCAGGCGCAGGGTGGCCGCCAGCGACTGCTCGCGCCGCCACGCGGCGATGCGGCCATGGTCGCCGGAGCGCAGCACGTCGGGCACGGGCAGCCCCTCGAACACTTCCGGCCTGGTGTAGTGCGGGTATTCCAGCAGGCCTTCGGAAAAGCTTTCGTCCTCGCCCGATTCTTCCTTGCCCATGAATCCGGGCACCAGCCGGGCCACGGCCTCGATGACGTTCAGCGCCGCCGTTTCGCCGCCGTTGAGCACGAAATCGCCCACGCACACCGGCTCTATGTCGAACAGTTCCTCAATGCGCGCGTCGAATCCTTCGTAGCGACCGCACAGGATGGCCACGTGCTCTTCGCGGGCCAGTTCGCGGGCCAGCTGCTGGGTGAAGCGGCGCCCGCGCGGGGCCATCATCAGGATGCGTGCCTTTGGGGCGTCTTCACGCAGGGCGCGCAGGGTGACGGCCAGCGGTTCCGGCAGCATGACCATGCCGGGGCCGCCGCCATAGGGACGGTCGTCCACGGTGCGGTGGCGGTCGGCGGTGGCGTCGCGCGGGTTGCGGAAGGAAAAGTCCACGGTGCCCGACTCGCGCGCCTTGGCCATGAGCCCGGCGGACAGGGGCGAGTCGAAGAATTCCGGGAACAGGGTGACCAGGGAGAAGTGCATGGCTGCTGCCTGGGCGCTATGCGCCGCCCGTTCCTGCTGGATTCCCGGTGCCTGCGGACTCCCCGGGCCCGCTCGGTCCGGAGACATCCGCATCAGGCTTGCGGGCGGCGGATTTTTCCGGCGCCTCCAGGTACAGTTCGATCAGCCCCGGCGGCGGGGTGATGCGCACCTCGCGCGCGTCGAGGTCGATGGAGGCCACGAATTCCTCCACGGCGGGCAGCAGCACTTCCTTGCCGTCGGCGGTGCGGATGGACCACACCTCCTGCCCGCCGGGCATCTGCACGTCATCAAGGGTGCCCAGCATCGTGCCCGCGTCGTGCAGCAGCACGCGCAGGCCCAGCAGTTCGTGCAGGTACACCTCGTCCTCGGCGGGTTCGGGCAGGCGGTCCTTGGGCACCAGCACGTGCATGCCGCGCAGGGTTTCCGCCGCGCTGCGGTCGGCGATGCCTTCGAACAGAACCAGCGGGCGACCCTGATGGCGCCGCACGGCGGCCACGGTATGGGGGCGGGGCGCGCCGCGCCCGGGGCGCAGC
>NZ_VRYY01000378.1 GCF_015731765.1 Nitratidesulfovibrio oxamicus | reverse complement strand
CGGGGCCTCGCCGCCCCGGCGCAGGGCAGGGGCCTTGGCTCCGGGCACGTCGGGGGCCATTTCGCCGCACAGCACGCGCACGGGCACGCCGTGGGCCCGCAGGTATTCATGGAGGCGGTAGCAGAAATGCTCCACGCCGCCGTAGCGCGAGTAGGTGCGGATGAACAGGGCAACCTCTGGCGGGGCAACCTCTGGCGGGACGGATTCGGGATGCGGGGGCTCGGGGTGGGAAGCCCCGTGCACGGGGGCACCCTGTCCAGTGGCCTGTCGAGCCGCCTCGGGTTGGGTGCCGTCGGGCGTGGGAACGGTGGGCGTGTCTGGCATGGCTGGGGGGGTGGGGGTGTGCGCCGGGGCGCGGAAAAGGGGCGGAAAGCCCGAACGCCCGTTTGGTCTAGCAAACGGCCACGAACGGTGCAAGGCCGCCATGGAGCGGGCGGGTTCGCCCGCCGGGGCACGGCGCGGCTCTTCCATCCGGACCATTCCGCCTGTTCCGCCTGTCCCGCCCGGTTCGGCCTGTCCCGCCCGGTTCGGCCTGTCCCGCCCCGTGTGCCCCCTGTGGCGCCGGACTCACCCGTCTGTCCTTGCCCGGCCCGCGCGTTCGTCCATCGGGCAGTCACCGCATGATGGCACATGTAGGCCCGTGCCGCCTCAGGCGGATGGTGGAAGCGGGGCGCTGCCTCAGCCTTGTGCGTCTGGGGGCGGGTTGTCCTTTTCGCTGCGCGAACGGCTTTCTTTCAGCGTTTCCTCGGAGTCGGCGTAGCGGTCGGCAATGTTGCGGAAGGTTTGCAGGTTGGCCAGAAAGGCGTCCACCACGTCCGGGTCGAAGTGCGAGCCGCGCCCCTGACGGATGATCTCCACGGACTTCTCCATGTTGAACGGGGGCTTGTATACCCGGCGGCTGATCAGCGCATCGAATACGTCGGCCAGGGCCATGAGCCGGGCCGAAACGGGAATCTCGTCGCCGGAAAGGCCTTGCGGATAGCCGCTTCCGTCCCATTTTTCGTGGTGGCAGTAGGCGATCTCGCGCGCGTGGCGCAGGAACGATACCGGGGTATCCAGTTGTTTTTCCGCCGCAATGATGGCGGCGCGCCCCAGCCCGGGGTGGCGCTTCATGTCCTCGAATTCCTCCGGGGTGAGCTTGCCGGGTTTCAGCAGGATGCGGTCGGCAATGCCCACCTTGCCGATGTCGTGCAGCGGGGCGGACTTGAACAGCAGGGGGATGTCTTCCGGCGTGAGCGCGGCGGAAAAGCGCGGATGTCCCGACAGGTGCTGGGCCAGCACCTTCACGTAGTGCTGGGTGCGGCGAATGTGGTTGCCGGTCTCGTTGTCGCGCGTTTCGGCCAGCGATGCCATGGCCATGATGGTCACGTCCTGCACGGCGGCCAGTTCGCGCATGCGGCGGGCCACCTCGTCCTCGAGGAATTCGTTCTTGTCCTTCAGGAAGTCGCGGGCGGCCTTGACCTGCAGGTGGGTGCGCACACGGGCCAGCATGATGGACGGGCTGACCGGCTTGGTGATGTAGTCCACGGCCCCCAGTTCCAGGCCGATGCGTTCGTCGTCCTCCTCCGACAGGGCGGTGAGGAAGATCACGGGCACGTCCGCCGTGCCGGGCAGTTCCTTCAGCCTGCGCAACACCGTGTAGCCGTCCATGCCGGGCATCATGATGTCCAGCAGCACGAGGTCCGGCGGGCTGCCGGATGACAGGATGCGCAGGGCTTTTTCTCCGCTGTTGGCCACCTTGACCCGGTAGGTGTCCTTCAGCAGGTCGCTGAGCAGGGTCAGGTTGTCGGCGGTGTCGTCCACCACCAGTATGGTGCGCCGCGCGTCGTCCGTGGGAGTGGGGGTGTTGGCCATGGCTGTCTCTTGTGGCTGGAGTGACTTCGTGCGGGACATGGAACGTGGTGCGGAAAGGGAGTGGGCGCTTGGCGGCTTTGCGTCCGGTGCAGCGGTCGCCGTCGGTCAGCCTTCGCGCGCTGGCCGGGCCGAGCGCAGCATTTCCAGGGCGGTTTCGAATTCGAAGGCACGCAACGCCTCGCCCATGCCGGTTACCAGGGGCTGCCCCAGGGCGGCGCGCAGGGCTTCCGCGTGGGTGTTGAAGAGGTCCACGGCCTCGCTGTCGTCTTCCTCGATGAGCGCTTCCAGCCGGTCAAGGAACGCATCGGGCAATGCGTGCGGCGGTCCACCCCCAACGCCATCGCGCGCAAGGTTGCCGTCCGTCAGGTCATTGTCCGGCAGGCCGCTGCCTGGTCCGGCGGGCGAACCCGGTGTGGCGTCTGGCATCTTGCCTTCCGCGGCGCGGGAAACATCGGCGCCGGTGGCGTCATCCGGGCCGGGGCGCACTTCGTCCAGCAGGCGGTGCATGGCCCGCACCGCCTCATCCAGCGAGATGCGCAGCAGCGCCAGCGCATCCGCTGCGTGTTCCGTTGCGCCCTCGTGGCGCAGTGCCATTTCCAGGTCGGCGGCCTGGGCCTGCACCGTGCGGGCGCCCAG
>NZ_VRYY01000377.1 GCF_015731765.1 Nitratidesulfovibrio oxamicus | reverse complement strand
ACATCCACGTGGGGCCGGAGGGGTACGCCGCGCTGGCCGCCCTGCCGAATGCCTCGACGGTACTGTCCGCCCAGGTGGGCGCCGCCGGGCTGAGGGCCACGGTGGCGGCGGCGCGGGCGGGCAAGGTGATCTGCCTCGCCAACAAGGAATCGCTGGTGCTGGCGGGCGCGCTGATCCGGCAGATATGCGCCGAAACGGGCGCGGTGGTGCTGCCCGTGGATTCCGAGCACAACGCCGTGTTCCAGGCCCTGCGCGTGCACGACATGTCCCGTGTTCCCCATGCCGTGCGCCGGGTCATCCTTACCGCATCGGGCGGGCCGTTCCGGGGGCGCGACCGGGCCTTCCTGTCCACGGTCACCCGCGAGCAGGCCCTGAACCACCCCAATTGGTCCATGGGCGCCAAGATCACCATCGATTCCGCCACGCTGATGAACAAGGGGCTGGAGGTCATCGAGGCCTACCACCTGTACGGGGTGGCTCCGGAGTACATAGAGGTGGTGGTGCACCCGCAGTCCATCGTGCACTCGCTGGTGGAATACGCCGACGGCTCGCAGATCGCCCACCTGGGCACGCCGGACATGCGCATCGCCATCGCCTACTGCATGGCGTGGCCGCGTTGCGTGGACACCGGGGTGGCCCCGCTGGACCTTGTGCGGGCGGGCAGCTTGACCTTCGAGGCCCCCGACTTATCCTCTTTCCCGTGTCTTGCGCTGGCGCGGCGCGTGGTTGCTGCAGAGGCGCACACCCCCGGCGGCGCGGGCCTGCCCGTGGTGCTCAACGCCGCCAACGAGGCGGCGGTGGATCTTTTCCTGCACGGGCGCATCGGGTTCATGGACATTCCCGCGCTCATTGAACGGGCGCTGGACGCCCATGAAGCAGAATCGCCGGACACAGAATCGCCGGACACCAAATCGCCAGACGCTGCATCACCTGACACCACCGGAACATTCCTGATGCACGACATCTACCACATAGAGGCGCTCGACGCCGCAACCCGCCGCCGCGTGCACCACTGGGCAGACGCGGCTGGCACGCAAGGAACGGGCAACGCATGAGCAGCTTCCTTTCGGTACTCCTGGTCCTTGGCGGCCTGATATTCTTCCACGAACTCGGCCACTTCCTGATCGCCCGACTGTTCGGCATCGGCGTACAGACCTTTTCGCTGGGCTTCGGCCCGCGCCTGTTCGGCTGGCGCAGCGGCCTGACCGACTACCGGCTGTCGCTGGTGCCCCTGGGCGGCTACGTGTCGCTGGTGGGCGAAAGCGAAGAGGCCGAACTGCCCGAAGGCTTCGAAAAGCGGCACAGCTTCACCTTGCGCCCGGCGTGGCAGCGGTTGCTGGTCATTGCCGCCGGACCGGTGTTCAACCTGTTGCTGGCGTGGTTCATCTACTGGGGGCTGTTCTGGGCGCACGGCCAGTTCCAGCTGGCCCCGGAAGTGGGCCGGGTACAGCCGGAAAGCCCCGCCGCCATCGCGGGCGTGGCCCCCGGCGACCGCATCGTGTCCATCGGCGGCAAGCCGGTGCAGTGGTGGGACGATGTGGCCGGGTCCATCGTGGCCAGCGAGGGCCGCGAACTGGCCATCGCCATCGACCGCAACGGCACGGCCCTGACCCTGGACGTGAAACCCGAGGTGCGCACCCGCAAGACCATTTTCGGCGAGGACGAGCACACCTGGCTCATCGGCATCCAGGCTTCGGGGCGCACCGTATCCCTGCCGCTGGACGGTTCCTCGGCCATGAAGGCCGGGCTGGACCAGACATGGCGGATGATCGTCATCACCGGCCAGAGCGTGCAGAAGATATTCGAACGGGTGGTGCCGCTGGATTCCGTGGGCGGGCCCATCATGATCGCCCAGATGGTCAGCGAGCAGTCCCGCCAGGGGCTGGACAACGTGCTGGCCCTTACCGCGCTGATCAGCATCAACCTGGGCCTGCTGAACCTGCTGCCCATACCGGTGCTGGACGGCGGGCACATCATCTTCCTGACCATGGAAATGGTCATGCGCCGTCCGGTCAACGCCCGCCTGCGCGAGATTACCACCCGCATCGGCCTGGCCTTCCTGCTGGCACTCATGCTGCTGGCCACCTACAACGACATCGTGCGGAACCTGCAGTGACCCAGACGACCGAGGCGGCGGGACTGGCCGGAGGGACGGGGACCTGCGCCGCACATGGCGGCGGGAGCATCACCCTGGCCCTGAACGCGGCGGAATCGCGCGTGCAGGCCGCCGCCCTGCGCGACGGCGAAACCCTGTTCGCGCAGGAATGGCACGTGCCCTCGCAGGGCACGGAACTGCTGGCCCCGGCCCTTGCCGACGCCTTCGAGCGGATGCGCCTTTCACTGGCCGACGTGCGGCGCATTGCCTGCGTGCAAGGCCCCGGCAGCTTCACCGGGCTGCGCCTGGTGCTGTCCACGGCGGCGGGCATGGCCCGCGCGCTGGGCGCGGAGCAGGCCGGGCTTTCGTACACGCAACTATTGGCCTGCGGCCCGCTGCTGCCGTG
>NZ_VRYY01000387.1 GCF_015731765.1 Nitratidesulfovibrio oxamicus | reverse complement strand
GCGGCTGCAGCCTCCGGCGCGGCCACGTCCACAATGGCGGTGCCACCCTTGCGCAGCTTGCCGAACAGCACCTCACGGGCCAACTCGTCTTCCAGCGCGGTGCGGATCACCCGGCGCAGCGGGCGCGCCCCGAAGGCAGGCTCGAAGCCCTTTTCGGCCAGGCGCGCACGGGCCGCCGGGGTCAGCTCCAGGCGCACGCGGCGGTCCTTCAGCCCGGCTCCCAGTTCCAGCACGAACTTGTCCACGATGCGCTCCATGACCGGGGTGGTCAGCCCGGCAAAGGGGATCATGGCGTCCAGCCGGTTGCGGAATTCCGGGCTGAACATGTTCTCCACGGCCTTGCGGCCCTTGCCCGCCATGTCTTCCTGAGCGGTGGCGCCGAAGCCGATGGCGGTGGCGCTCATTTCACGCACGCCCGCGTTGGAGGTCATGATCAGCACCACGTTGCGGAAGTCCGCCTTGCGCCCGGTGTTGTCGGTGAGCGTGGCGTAGTCCATGACCTGGAGCAGGATGTTGAAGATATCCGGGTGGGCCTTTTCGATTTCGTCCAGCAGCAGCACGGTGTACGGCTGCTTGCGGATGGCCTCGGTCAGCAGGCCGCCCTGGTCGAAGCCCACGTAGCCCGGGGGCGCCCCGATGAGCCGCGACACGGAGTGCTTCTCCATGTACTCGCTCATGTCGTAGCGCACGAAGCCGATACCCATGACTTCCGCCAGGCGGCGGGCCAGTTCGGTCTTGCCCACGCCCGTGGGGCCGTAGAACAGGAAGCTGCCGGTGGGCCGGTCTTCGCGTCCCAGCCCCGCCCGCGCGCGCAGGATGGCCCGCGACAGGATGCCAACGGCCGCGTCCTGCCCGAAGACCACGTTGCGCAGGTCTTCATCAAGGGTCCGCAGGCGGTCGCGGTCGCTGGAGGACACCGTGCGCGACGGTATCTGGGCCATGCGCGCCACCACCTTTTCCACGTCCTTCACGCCGATGGCTGCATCGGATGCCGACGCAGCACGGCCTCCATAACTGGCACGCCGCAGCCGGGCAGCCGCACCCGCCTCGTCCAGCACGTCGATGGCCTTGTCCGGCAGCAGCCGCTCGGTGATGTACCGGGCGGAAAGCTCCACCGCCGCGCGCAGGGCGGGCAGCGTGTAGCGCACCTTGTGATGGTCCTCGTAGTAGGGACGCAGCCCCTTCAGGATGTCCACGCATTCGTCCTGCGAAGGCTCCTGCACGTCGATCTTCTGGAACCGGCGCGACAGGGCGCGGTCCTTCTCGAAGTGGTTGCGGTACTCCTCGTACGTGGTGGACCCGATGCAGCGGATGCTGCCGTCGGCCAGCACGGGCTTCAGGATGTTGGAGGCATCCATGGAGCCGCCGCTGGTGGAACCGGCGCCCACGATGGTGTGGATTTCGTCGATGAACAGGATGGCCCCCGGCACCTTGCCGAGGTCGGTGATGACGCCCTTCAGGCGTTGCTCGAAATCGCCGCGGTACTTGGTGCCCGCCAGCAGCGCGCCCATGTCCAGGGCAAAGATGCGCACGTCACGGAATTCCTCCGGCACGTCGCCGCCCGCCACGCGCAGGGCCAGCCCTTCGGCGATGGCGGTCTTGCCCACGCCGGGGTCGCCCACGTACAGCGGGTTGTTCTTGCGCCGCCGGGCCAGCACCTGGATGGTCCGTTCCAGTTCCTTCGCCCGCCCGATAAGCGGGTCGATGCGGCCATCACGGGCGCGGGCGGTAAGGTCCACGGTGAATTTTTCCAGCGCGTCGGTGCGCGGCGTGTCCGGCGCGCCTTCTTCGCCATCCGCGTCGCCGTCGTCTTCCCCGTCGCCGCCCTGCGGCGCGCCGTGCGATATGTGCTGCAACACGTCCAGCCGGGTAACCCCCTGCGACTTCAGGAAGTAGGTGGCGTAGGCGTCGTCTTCTTCGAAGATGGCGGCCAGCACATCACCGATTTCCACGGCGCCCTTGCCCGCGGACTGCATGTGGCGGATGGCCCGCTGCAACACGCGCTGCACGCCCAGGGTCTGCACCACCTCGGTGGGGGTGTCGGCGGGCAGCGGCTCCAGATGGGTGGCGAAAAAGGTTTCCAGGCGCAGGCGCAGGGACTTCACGTCCACCCCCACGGCTTCAAGGATGGACTTTCCCGCATCCTCGCCGGTGATGGCGTAGAGCAGATGCTCCAGCGTCAGGAACTCGTGGTTGCGCGTCCGCACGTCGTTGACGGCGGCGGTAAGCGCTGCTTCAAGGCGTCTTCCTATCATGTCATACCTCTTCGAGGGTGCAGCGCAGTGGATAGCCTTCGCGCCGGGCGCGGGCATGCACGAGGGCGACCTTGGTTTCGGCCACCTCTGCCGTGTACACGCCGCATTCGCCGACGCCCTTCTCGTGGACGGCCAGCATGATGCGCGTCGCCTCGTCGGGCGTTCTGCGGAACACCTCGACCAGGATCGACACCACGAACTCCATGGTCGTGTAGTCGTCGTTGTGCAGCAGCACCCGGAACATCCGGGGCTCGCGCACTTCGTCCTCGATGAGGATCTCCGTGTCCCTGCCGCCATCGGGCATGCCCGATGGGCCACCGGGCCTTGAAGGGCCTGCCGGGCCGGACGGGCCAGACGGGCCAGCCAGTTTGACCGGTTCGGCCATCCGGAAAGAACCGGGCATGCCCGCCGGAATGGCCGGGAAACGATGAGGGGCGGAATGGGTGCTCATGGGTGCTCGTTTCGTTGTTTCCGGGCGGTAACTGCCGGCGGCTTCCCGATACCTGTCCCCGTCATCCGGGTAATGCTGCCGGATGCGTCGGACCGTGGGTGAGCCGGGCGCGGGCCACGCCCTTATACTAACATCGCGCCGGCCGCTGTCGAGGGTCTTGCGGCCCCGGTGCCGTCGTGCGCGGTCATGTGCGACAAGGTCGCACGGTCGCAGGGTTCGTGGCCGGTTGCGGACAGGGCCGAATCACTCCGGAGCATTCCGCACTGGCAGGGCCGGATCATTCCGCACTGGCGGGACCGGCCCCGTCGTCGCCGCGTCCGAAGACCACCCGGCGCGCGTCGGCCAGCCCTGCCGCGTCGAAGGTGAAATCCTCCGACGGGGGCAACCCGCGCGCTGCGCGCCACTGGCGATTCAGGTCGTGATACGTTGTGGTGGATGCGCGCGCCCTGTCAAGGCCAAGCCGGTGGGCCACGGCCAGGATGGCCTCGCGGTCACCCTCCAGTTCCGCAACCGGACCGAAGGGCATGGTATCAAGGCAGACATGCACCCCGTGCAGGTGCCACACCTCGCGCACCTTGTCATAGCCGAAGGCCACGCCGTAGCCCAGGCTCGTCAGCATCAGGTGCATGGCGTCGGCGTCGGCAACGCCGGTCTGTACCTCGTCCCACACCTTCACGTCGGTCGGGACGGGGGGGTGCGATACGTCCGGCGGCTTCTTCATGGTCAACACGGCGGCATGCAGGTTCGGGCCGGTCTTGGTGCGCAACCGCAGCAACGTGTTCGCCGCGCGCAAGTCGCGCCCGGGCGTGTCGTACACCCGGTTGCATTCAAGGTACGGAACGCCGCCCGTGGCCCCCAGTGCTTGCAAAGCGGTGCGAAGCGCGGCAAGGTCCGCTTCGGGGAACTTGATTTCCATTTCCAGTGCCATGTGAACTCCATGGACCGCGTCCCCGCCATCCCGCATTCACGCTGCCGCAGCGGCAGCCCGTGGAAGATGGAGACGAGGCGCGGCCAGGCGCCGCACCGCGCGGCGCGAAAGAGGGCCTTTTCGTGCAAAAGATCGTCCTGCTGGGCCTTGCGGGCGCCTTGGGCAGCCTGGCCCGCTACGGCCTTGCCGGGCTGGTGCAGCGCGCCGCGCCCGGTTCGTTTCCGCTCGGAACGTTCATCGTCAATGTGCTCGGCTGCCTGGCCTTCGGATTCGTGTGGGGGGTGTGCGAAAACCGCATATCACTGCACCCCGACGTGCGCGTGGTGCTGCTGACCGGCTTCATGGGCGCGTTCACCACCTTTTCCACCTTCACCTTCGAAAGCCTGGGGCTCATGGAGACCGGGCAGTGGCCGGCCTTTGCCCTGTACGCGGGCGGCCAGTTGCTGCTGGGCCTTGCCCTGTTGTGGCTGGGCCTTGGTGCCGGACGGCTCGTCTAGGGCACCGGACGGCTGGTGCAGAGCGGGTTGCCCCCTCCCCTGCGCACGAAAACCCCGACATCACATCCGCAACCGGAAGGAACACGCCATGCGCATCATATCCGGCGACGCCCTGCGTCTGCGCATCTACACCGGCGAACGCGACACCCACAAGGGCCGCGCCCTGCACGACGTCATCCTTGAATCGGCCCGCCGCGAAGGGTTGGCGGGCGGCACGGTGTTCCGGGGCCTTGCGGGCTTTGGCGCCAACAGCGTGGTGCATACCGCGCGGGTGCTGCGCCTGTCCGAAGACCTGCCCATCGTTATCGAAATCATCGACGACGCGCCCAAGATAGAAGCATTCCTGCCCCGCGTCGAGGCGCTGCTGGCCGAAGGGCTGGTCACCGTGGACCCGGTGCGCGTGCTGCTGTACCGCCACGCCCCCGGCAAGGATGAACAGAAGGACGTGTAGCCGGTACCGGTCGTACGGAAAGTCGCGTAGCCGGACAGCGGAAAGGTGCCCATGACTGGCGGCCGCTCGACGGCGGCGTCGGGGCACATCACGGCGGCGTCGGGGCGACATCGCGGAGACATCAGGGCGGCACAGGCAGGAAACCGGCGTTACCGCGTCCCGGCGCGCGGATGCAGAAACGGCAGGACCGCCGGGGCGGCCCTGCCGTACGCATTTCGCGGGGGCGTATGCGCCAAGCCTACCCGGCGACGGGCAGCAGCGCGGCGCGAATGGTGTCGATGCCGGTCTTGTCCACGTATTTGGACACCCGCAGCCGCTTGCCGGAATTTTCACGGTACATGGCCATGAAGCGCTGCACCAGGTCCAGCGCCGCCTCGCGGGTCAGATCCTCTGCCAGCACGTCGCCGATGCGCGGGTGCCCGCCGGAATTGCCGCCCACGATCACGGTCCAGCCGCGCTTGGTGCCCACCAGGCCCACGTCGCGCAGGTAGCTTTCGCCGCAGCACATGGGACAGCCGGACACGCCGAACTTGACCTTGGCCGGGAAGGGCTGTTCCGCCAGCGTCTGTTCGATCTCTATGCCGAGCCCCAGCGAATCCTGAAGCCCAAGCTTGCAGACCGCCGTGCCGGGGCAGGCCTGCACGTAGTGCACGCACAGTTCCACGGCGCGGCCCACGTCCATGCGCAGGTCTTCCCAGATGGGCTCCACCTGCTCTGCCGTCATGCCCACCAGGGCAAGGCGCTGGCCGGAGGTGATCTTGATGATGGGGATGGCGTACTTGCGCGCCACGCGGGAAATGGCGTCCAGAATGTCGGGCGACAGCATGCCGCAGGGGGTGCGGGGCACGATGGCGTAGGTCTGCTTGTCGCGCTGGAGAATGGCGCCTCTCGGTTCCGGCGTGCCGGTATCAGTCATGTCCGATGCTCCTTGGTCCGTATGCGTTGTCGTTGAGGAGAACATGGCGATCACCCCGGGGCAATGACCCCGCGGCAATCGCCACATGCGTTACGTGTGCCAGTGTTGGCGACGTTGCCCATGCTGCCGGTTCCGGCGCCTTCATGACTTCGGCGTCGTCCACCGCCGTCACCGGGTTCAGCAGGCCCGGAGGATGGCCGGGGCGATTTCTTCCAGCGAAACCACCTTGCGCACGCCGCCCAGCTTGATGGCCTCCTGCGGCATGCCGAATACCACGCAACTGGCCTCGTCCTGGGCGATGGTATGCGCGCCCACGTCGAACAGTTCCTTCATGCCCGCCGCGCCGTCGTCGCCCATGCCGGTCATGATGGCGGCCACGGCGTTGCGCCCGGCGTAGCGCGCGGCGGAACGGAACAGCACGTCCACCGAGGGCCGGTGCCTGCGCACCAGCGGGCCTTCGCGCACCTCGACATAATAGCGCGAGCCGTTGCGCTTGAGCAGCATGTGCATGTTGCCGGGCGCTATGAGCACCTGGCCGCGCCGCATGACGTCGCTGTCCTGCGCCTCCTTCACCGCTACCCGGCAGATGGCGTTGAGACGGTTGGCGAAGGCGGCGGTGAAGTGCTCCGGCATGTGCTGCACGATGGCGATGGGCGGGCAATCGGCGGGCAGCGCCTCCAGCACCACGCGCAGGGCCTCCGTGCCGCCGGTGGATGCGCCGATGACCACCATCTTTTCGGTCTGCTGCACGGTGGTGGTCAGCGGGGTGGTTGCGGGCAGCACCGCATCGGCGGAAAGCTTGGGCGGCACCCCTGCGGCCAGCGGGCTGAGCTTGCGCAGCCTGGCGCGGGCGGCGGCCTTCAGCGCGTCGCAAATGCGTATGCTGGATTCCTCCAGAAAGCGCTTGGTGCCCATGCGCGGCTTCTGGATGACCTCCACCGCGCCGTATTCCATGGCCTTGAAGGTAGCCTCCGCCCCCTGCTCCGTCACCGACGAGCAGATCACCACCGGAATGGGGTGCTGGGTCATGATCTTGCGCAGGAAGGTGATGCCGTCCATGCGCGGCATCTCCACGTCCAGCAGGATAACGTCCGGGGCTACCGCCTCCATGCGCTTGGCCGCCACGAAGGGGTCGGACGCGGTGCCTATGAGTTCCAGATCCTCGTCGCTGGCGACGATGTCGGCCAGGGTCTGGCGGACCAGGGCCGAATCATCCACCACCAGCACCTTGATGCGGCGGGCGGTCATCGCGTTCTCCGGTAGACGGTGGGCGCCACCTGTTCAAGGGGCAGCGCCATGCCGGTAAGACTTTCGGAGTGGCCGATGAACAGGTGCCCGCCGGGGCGCAGGCACTGGCAGAACCGGCTGAACAGCCCTTCCTGCGTGGGCTTGTCGAAATAGATGATCACGTTGCGGCAGAAAATGATGTCCATGGGCTCGGAAAAGCTGAAGGTATCCATGAAGTTCAGCCGTTCGAAGCGCACGGCGGATCGCAGTTCCGGCCCGATGCGCACCAGGCGGCGCGAACGGTCGCGGCTGCGCAGCAGGTAGCGCTTGCGGAACTGGTCCGGCACGTTATGCACCCGTTCTTCTTCATACACTGCGCGGACCGCCTGTTGCAGCGCCCGCGACGAAATGTCCGTGGCCAGGATGGAAAAGCTGAAACCGGCGGTGCGTTCCTGATAGTCGCGCAGCACCATGGCCAGGGTGTAGGGCTCCATGCCGATGGAACAGCCCGCGCTCCATACCCGCAGGAGGCGCTGGCCGCGCAGGCGCACCGCCTCCGCCGTCCAGCCGGGCAGCAGCGTGGAAGTCAGGTAGTCGAAATGACGCGGTTCGCGGAAAAACTCCGTGGTATTGGTGGTCACCACGTCGATGAAGTTGCGCAACTCCTCGTCAAACCCCTTTTTCGTGAACAGGTAGTCCACGTACTTGTCATAGCTGTCCAGGCCCAGCACGCGCAGCCTCTTTTGCAAGCGCGCCTCCAGCATCACCCGCTTGGAGCCGGGCAGCTTGATGCCCACCTGCTCGTAGACGAAGTGGCTCATGCGGTCGAACAGCTTCTGCGACATGGGGCCGGGGCGCGCGCAGCCTGCAGGCATGGCCGGGCCGTCACTGCGGTTGGGGCTCATGCACCGCCCCCGTGCGACGCCGCCGGAACGCGCTGCGCGCGCGGGGGCTGGTCCACCGCAAGCTGCACCAGTCCCGGCACGTCCAGGATCAGGGCCATGCTGCCGTCACCCTTGATGGTGGCGCCGGAAATGCCGGGCACGTCCTTGTAGATGCGGCCCAGGCTCTTGATGACCGTCTGGTGCTCGCCCACCACGCAGTCCACCACCAGGCCGAACCGGCTGCCCTGCGCATCGACCACCACCACCTGCTCGATGGTGGGCGCCGGACCGGACGAGGAGAACAATTCGCGCAGGCGGATATAGGGCACGATCTCTCCGCGCAGGTTGATGATGCGCTGCCTGCCGTCGGCGGAACTGGGAGTGGCGTGTTCCGCGCATTCCTCCACGTGGTTCAGCGGGATGACGTACGATTCGCCGCCCACCAGCACCTGCAGGCCGTCGATGATGGCCAGGGTCAGCGGCAGGCGGATGGTCAGGCTGGTGCCCTCGCCCACCGTGCTGTCCAGTTCTATTCGTCCGCGCAGCGCCTCGATGGAACGCTTCACCACGTCCATGCCCACGCCCCGGCCCGAAACGCTGGTGACCTTTTCCGCCGTGGAAAAGCCGGGGGCGAAGATGAGTTCGATGGCCTCGCGCGCGGGCAGTTCCACATCCGGGGCAATGACGCCGCGCGTACGGGCGATTTCCAGCACCCGGACCGGGTCGATGCCCGCGCCGTCGTCGGCAATGGTGATCAGCACCTCGCCCCCGGCATGGGCCGCCGAAAGGGTTACCGTGCCGGTACGCGGCTTGCCCGCGGCGGCGCGCACGTCGGGCGATTCCACGCCGTGGTCCAGGCTGTTGCGCAGGCAGTGCACCAGCGGATCGCCAAGGCGCTCTATGACGGTCTTGTCCAACTCCGTCTCGCCGCCCAGGGTCACCAGTTCCACGTCCTTGCCCAGTTCCGCCGAAAGGTCGCGCACCAGGCGGCGGAACTTGCTGAACGTGGTGCCGATGGGCAGCATGCGGATGCCGAGGGTGGTGTCGCGCAGTTCGTCGCTCAGCCGTTCCAGTTCCTCCACCAGCCCCAGCAGGCCGGGGTCGCTGCGCAGATGCGCCGCCTGAGAAAGCTGGGCCTGCACGATGACCAGCTCACCCACCAGATCCACCAGAAAGTCCAGCTTGGACGCGGCAACCCGAATGCTGGCCCCGGAATCTTCACGTGCGGTCGATTCCTTGTCGCGCGACTGGCGAATGGTGCGCACGGCCTGCTGTTCCGCCAGCGCGGCATCCACCCGTTCCGGGGGCACCACGCCCGCATCGGTCAGCAGCCTGCCCAGGGGACGCTGTTCGTCCAGCACACGGTGCAGATCGTCGGCGCTGACGTCGCCGCGCTCGATCAGGATTTCGCCCAGCCGCTTGTAGGCGGCGTCATCCACGATGCGCGCGTCGTCCACCAGCCGGATGTCGATGTCCGCGTCATCCTCGACGAACAGGAACACGTCGCGGAGGGCCGCCTCGTCCGACTCGCTGGAAAGCAGCACGTCCCACCACAGGTGGCACAGTTCGGGCTGCAACTCGTCAAGGCCGGGCACCTCGCTGAAATGCGGAAACACCTGCGCCCCGCCAAGCTCGCGCAATTCGTCCAGCAGGGACAAGGGATTCGCGCCGCTGAAGAAAATGGACGGAGTGGGACGAAAACGCACCCGCCAGGTGCGGGTACAAGGGGGGCACGGCGCTTCCGGCTCTGCCGGGCATTCTCCGCCGTCGGCATCGTGTGGCGGTGCATCGGCCACAGTGCCCGCCACGGGCACCAGCGCCCGCAACGAAGCGGTAATGGCGGCGGCATGCGCCAGGTCCGGGGCTTCGTCGGAGACGGCGCAATGCAGCAGTCGGGCGATGTGGTCGCGCGAGGCCAGGGTCAGGTCCAGCAACTGGCGGGTCACCGGCACCTCGCCGTTGCGTACCCGGTCGAACACCGTTTCCACGTCGTGGGTGAAGTGGGCGATGTCGTCGAAGCCGAACATGGCCCCGGAACCCTTGATGGTATGCATGGCCCGGAACACACGCGCAACCAGGTCGCGGTCATCGGGCTGCGCCTCCAGTTCCAGCAGGGCTGTTTCCAACTCTGCCAGCAGGTCGTGCGCTTCTTCGATGAAGGCTGCCCTGTTTGCGTCTTCCTGCGATTGCATGCGGCACTTCCTTGTCCGGCCTGCCTAATCCATGCCGGGCTCGCTGATTCAATCGATTCCGTCAATGCCGGGGGGGCGGTTTCCTGCGCCCTGCCCGCCCGTGTTCATACGTGCCCGTCTGTGTCCGTCTGTGCCCGCCTGTGACCGTCCGTGTCCGCCAGGGGCCAACATAGCCAGCAGGGCACGCCAGCCTCCGGCGGGGTTCGGCAGGGTTCGGCAGGCGTCATCCGAGTCCTCCGGAATTCGTGGAGTTCACCGGGCCCGCCCGAACTGGTCCGAACTGGTCCGAACTGGCCTGAGCGGGACAGGGTTGGCCAGAGCCGGTTGGGCGAACGCACCGGACGGACAGGACAAGCCAAGGGGACAGGCCTCGTCCGGACGAGGCTGCGAGGCCTGCGGGACGGGCTGAGCGCCCCTCCTGCGCCCGCCAGTGCGCCCTGCTCCCCAACCGCCGTCCCGGCGATCCGCCGAAGCGAGGCGCCGGGCCTAGCCGAGTACCTTCTTGACCACGGCCAGCAACTGTTCCGGCTGAAACGGCTTGACGATCCACCCGGTGGCCCCGGCTGCCTTGCCTTCCTGCTTGCGCGTGGCCTGTGATTCGGTGGTCAGCATGACGACGGGAATGAACTTGTACGCAGGGTTGGCGCGAATCTGCCGGATCAGTTCTATGCCGTCCATGTTGGGCATGTTCAGGTCGGTGATCACCATCTTGATGGGGCCGGAAAGCTTGCTCACCGCATCCTTGCCGTCCTTGGCCTCGATGACTTCATACCCGGCGTTGCGCAGGGTAAAGCCTACCATCTGCCGGATGCTTGCAGAATCGTCCACCGTCATGATGAGCTTGCTCATGAAACCCCTCGTGCTCGAATGTTCGGAGTTGGCGGTTCAGCACCGGGCCTGGCTGACGGCGACATCCCCTGGCCGGGTGCGGCCTGTCGGTGGTGTCGAAACGTATCGGGCGCATTGGCGCAATGGCCGGATGGTTCCGTCGTTGCCCGGCGGGCGTCGCGGATGGGACCGCGATGCCGCGCATTCAGAAAAGTTCCACGTTGTCGCCGTAGCCGTCTCCGCTTTCGTCAACGGACACGGCTGCGTCCTGCGCCGCGTGCCCGCCGCCCAATACGCGGCCATGCAGCACCCGTTCCTGTTCCATGGTATAGCGGTCACGCATGGCGGCCAGACGGCGCGATGCCACCGCCCGCGCCGAGGCGGGCACACGTTCCCGCAGCGATGCCGCCATCTCGCCCATGTCGCCGGCGGCATCGGATAGCCCGGCCGCCACCTGCGCGTCGAAGTCCAGCCCCCTTACGACATGGTCCACCCGGGCGGCCAGTTCCGTACAGGCCGAACCCACCCTGGCGAACAGTTGCGCGGCCTCGCCGTTCACCTCGCGCAGGCCGCGGGTAAGTCCTTCCAGTTCGCCGGAAATCTCGGACACCCGCGAGGAATCGAGATAGGCGGTGGCGTAGCTCTTGAGCTGCCCGGCCACGCCGTCCACCTCGCGCAGCAGGGTGGCCAGGGCCATGGTGCTTTCGCCCGCGTCCTGCGACAGCCGCTGGATCGACGAGGCCAGCACCCCAAGGGCCTTGCCCTTGTCGCCGGTATGGGCGGCACGGATGCTGGCGTTCAGCGCAATAAGCTCTATCTCGTCGCCAACGTCTTCTATATCTTCAAGGAAAACGCTCATCTGCGCAACCATTTCGGCCACCTCGACCATGACGTTGCCCATGCGCTCGCCCTGCTCTGCCAGGGACAACATGCGCGTGGCGATTTCCGTCACGCTGCGTTCCATGCGGTCGAGCACGGCAGTGCCGCCGCAGTCTTCAACATGGCATGCCTCGTCGGTAAAGCCGCCGGTGCGCTGCCCCACCCCGCGCACGCTGGCGGCAATGGCCGTCAACTCGCGCCGCAAGGTCGAAACGGCATCGGAAAAGCTCACCCTGGCGTTTTCAAGCTGGGCCTCTTGCAGGGCGCAAATGTCGGCGGCCACGGCCAGTTCCACGGCCATGGCCTCGTCGGCTGCGGCGTCTTCGGGGGCGTTGGCAGGGACGTTGACGGGAGCACCTTCCAGGCACGCGCGGGCGTCGGTCAGGGCCTCCTCCACATGCTCCACCTGCTGGCGCACGATGTCATGAAACTGCAAGGAGCCGATGATCCGCCCCATGGATGCGGCAATGTCCGCCGTGTGACCGCGCACGTCTTCAGACGCCTTGCGGCTGCCCTCGGCCACCTCGTGCAGGGTGTCCATGTTCTCGCGCAGCGAGCCGAACACGGAATAGGCGCATTCGCGCTGCATCTCGCGCATCTCGCGGGTGCTGGCCTCTGCCTTTTCGGCCAGGGAGTCCAGCGTCTTGGCCTGCTGCGTGATGCGGTCGGAATATTCGACGATCTTGTATCCCAGCTTTTCCACGTCGTCGGCAAGGGTGCTGAAGCCGCGCCCGTCGGACCCCAGGCGGGCGCTTTCGATGCGCGTTGAAATACCCAGCATTTGCAGGGTGCGCACCACGCGGGCGTAGTCGCGTATGGATCTGGAAAGTTCGTGCACCAGTTCGCGGGCGCGGGCCAGCATGGCCAGGTCTTCGGCATCGTCGTCCACGTGACAGAGTGTCTGCATGGCGTCCAGTTCCGACACCAGTTCTTCCAGGATATGGCGCACGGTGTCGCCCGAGGCGATGCGGTTCAGCTGCTGGCTGTCAGCTGCGATGTCCTGCACCCGCATGGCCACGTCCTGCAATTCCGCGCCCAGGGCAAGAAAATCGTCTTCGCGCCGCTGTACCAGCTGGGCAAGCCCGCTGCCCACACGCCCAAGCCGCTCCCGCACTTCGCGCGCCAGCGCCATGTATTCCTGCATCTGCGTCCCGTCTCCAGTGGTTCTGCATCCCCGCGATGCCCAGACTGCCACGGCATCATGTCCGCCGCACCAAAGTACCCAGCCCCGTCACGGGCTCCTGCACAGTCCAATCGCGCCCGTTCGCACCGCCTTCCTGCAACCCCCCGCACCCGTCCGACCGCTCCCCATGGCGACCGGATTCAGCCATCCCCGCGCAAGCGTGCCGCCCGTACACACGGGCAAGGGCATGAGTAAACGCATGATACCGCACCACTCATCGTGTTTAAAGTATAAAATGGGGTCAGCCCTGCATGAGAACGCCTCGTTTCCGCCAAAAGATACTGCACGGTCAGTCCAGGAAGCGGATTTCAGCCCGCGCCACATGTTCGCCCTGCGGGGTCATCCTGACGTCCACCTTACGCTTCATGAAGTCTGCCGCACCAAGAATGATTCCCTCGAAATACTCGAACAGCGCCCGGGATGAGCGATAGGTCATCACGAGAATGTTGCCCTTGTCCTCATACGTGAACGCTGGCGGATTGATGCCGGGATAGTCCTTGGTAAGCTGCTTGTGCAGTGCATCCATGCCAAGATACAGTTCCTTCAGGTCGCTGGTCTTGAAGTAGCGGCGATACATCCTGTAGAAACCGTCCATGGTGTAGCGCCCAAGCTTGCGGAACACTTCCCGTGTCGAATCGCCCGTGATGCGCGAAAGCTCGTGGGCCATCTGCTTCAACACCTGGTCCGGATAGTTGGCGGTGGCCAGAAACACGGGGTTGCCCATGGCCTCCAGCATCTTTGCCACCACGTCGCGCCCGTAGTTGCCCACGGCGAATTCCTGCATCAGCTTGGGCAGCACCCCGCGCATCTGCCCTTGCGACTTCCACAGCTTGGTGGCGTCCACCTTGGCCTCGCTGAAGCGCACGGCCAACGTCAGCAGTTCCTGCGAAAGCCCGGCAAGATCACGCGTGGCCGCAGAGGCCTGCACGGCCCCCGCTTCCGATTCTCCCGCCACCGTGGCGATGGCCTCCACCGCGCCGGTGACTTCCTCTGCCGAGGCGGACTGCTGGTCCGCCGCCGTGGCGATCTGGGCTATGCGCTCGACCATGTCCTGTATGCGCACGGTAATGCGGCTGATGGCCTGCCCGGCCTCGTTGGAAAGGCGCGTGCTTTCCGTTACCTGTCCGCCTGTCACCTGCATGGACTGCATGGCGTCGTGCGAACGCTGCTGGATGGTGCGCACGGCCTGCTCCACTTCCTTGGTTGCGGACATGGTCTTTTCGGCCAGTTTGCGCACCTCGTCGGCCACCACGGCAAAGCCGCGCCCGGCGTCACCCGCGCGGGCCGCCTCGATGGCCGCGTTCAGCGCCAGCAGGTTGGTCTGGTCTGCGATGTCGTTGATGACCCCGATGATGCGGCCGATCTCGCCTGCCTGCCCGTCCAGCTGGTTCAGCTCGCTGGCCAGCCGTTCGGCGGACTCGGCCACGGCGTTGATGCCCTCCACGGCATGCTGGACAAGCCCGGCACCCACCGAGGCATCGTCGCGGGCGCCCTGCGCGGCATCGGACGTGGCCGATGCATTGCGGGCCACCTCCAGCACGGTGTTGCGCATCTGTTCCATGGCCGCGGCAACCGACGCGGACTGCTCCTTCTGGCGTCCCGCGCCCCGCGCCTGCTCGTCGGACGAGGCGGAAAGCTCCTCGGAGGCGGACGCCACCCGCTGCGCCAGCCCGCTGATCTCGGCGCCCGTGGCCAGCAGTTCCTGCTGGCGCAATTCCAGGGCCGAGCATTCGCGGCGGGCATCACTGTGGTCGAACAGCGCCACCACCGCGCCGGTCAAGGCGCCCTCTGCATCCACCAACGCTTCGGAATGTACCTGCAACGACAGGTGCACGCCGGACGGGGTGGCCAGTTCCGCGTCGCGGTGCATGGAGGTGTCGAGCGTCGCAGGCATGAAATCCAGCGCCGCCCTGGTGGCGCCGTTGCCCCCGCTGCCCGCAAGGGCATCCGCCGGAGTGCGCCCGACCATCCGTTCCATCGGCAGGCCTGCCATGGTGACCACGCCCTTGCTGGCCCTGGCGATGCGGCCCGAGCCGTCCAGCAGCAGCACCGGGGCGCTCATGATGTCGAAGGCCGTGTGCAGTTGGATGGTATCCGCCTCCAGCCGGGCTGCGGTCTCCAGGGCCGGGTGCGGAACCGCGCCCCGTGCGCGCAGGCCGTCCAGCACCCGCACCGGGCCCTGCGCGGCCA
>NZ_VRYY01000375.1 GCF_015731765.1 Nitratidesulfovibrio oxamicus | reverse complement strand
ATCACGTCCGGTCCCCTCGCGCGCCCTCCCGCCCGCACCCGGCGCCACCCCGAGCCACCACAGGACGACGCATGACCCCGCCCCTGCCCACGTTCCACGCCCCCGCAGAACGTTCGGCCGACGCCGACCTGCTGCGCCAGGCCGGGCTGTTCCGCGACCCCACCCTGGTCAGCCTGCTCGATTCGGTGACGGACATCGTGCTGATCCTGAACCGGCACCGCCAGATCGTTTTCGTCAATCGCAACCTGCTGGAACTGCTGTCCCTGTCCGACGGCGCCAACCTGATGGGGCTGCGCCCCGGTGAACTGTTCCACTGCGAGAACGCCTGCGAAGGCCCCGGCGGCTGCGGTACGGCGGACGGGTGTCGCGAGTGCGGGGCGGTAAAGGCGGTGCTGTGCGCCCTGGGCGACGAGCGCAGGGTGGATGAATGCCGCATCACCCAGCGCAAGGGCGACGACGTGCTGGCCTACGACCTGAAGGTCTGCGCCACTCCCTTCGACCGGGACGGCGAGCGGTTCGTCATCTTCGCCATCAACGACATCAGCCACGAAAAGCGGCGGCGCGCGCTGGAGCGCATCTTTTTCCACGACATCCTGAACACGGCGGGGGGGCTGCGCAACCTGGCCCAGATGATCCTGGAAGAAGTCCCCCTGGATCTGCGCGGCGACACCATGTTGCTGCATCGCTTTTCCAACGCGCTGGTGGAAGAGATAGTCACCCAGAAGCTGCTGCTGGCTGCGGAAACCGACGAACTGCCGGTGGACCCGCACCCCGTGGACGGGGTGGAACTGCTGCGCGACGTGGCCAACCTGTACGCCGGGCACGAGACCGCGCGGGGGCGCGTTCTTACCGTGCTGTCCTGCGTTGCCGACACGGCCATGGTCACGGACCCCACGCTGCTGGGCCGGGTGCTGGGCAACCTGGTCAAGAACGCCCTGGAGGCCACCCCCGAGCAGGGCGAGGTGGTGCTTGGCTGCGACTGCGGCGGTGACGGCGAGTGCGTCACCTTTCGGGTGCGCAACCCCGGTTACATCCGGCCCGACGTGCAGCGCCAGATATTCCAGCGTTCGTTTTCCACCAAGGGGGCGGGGAGGGGGCTTGGCACCTACAGCATTCGCCTGCTGACGCAGAACTACCTGAAGGGCCGGGTGGGCTTTGAAACGTCGCCCTCGGGCTGGACGGAATTCCGCGTCTGCCTGCCGCGCAACGCCTTCAACGGTGCGGAACCCGACGCGCCCGTCGGGCTGGGCGGCATGGCTGATGACACGCCGGGCCGTGCAACCGCGTGGGCGCGCGAGCAGGGGCAGGCCCCCGGCGAAGAATCGCCATGGAACGACAAAGGCTGCACGCGCGATGGCGACGCAACAGCATGGGGGAGCGATGACACAGCCGCTGCGCGTTCTGATCGCTGAGGACGACGCCGTCGGCGCGGCCCTGCTGCGCGGTCTGCTGGTCCGCGAGGGGCACGTGGTGATCGGCCCCGCCGCCATGGGCGAGGAGGCCGTGCGCCTGGCCCGCGACGAGCGGCCCGACGCCGTGCTCATGGACATCTGGCTGGCCGGGGACATGAACGGCGTGGAGGCCACCCGCGCCATCACCGCCGACTTCGACATTCCGGTCATTCTGGTCACCGGCGCCACGGAGGCCACGGACCACGAACTCATGGAACAGGTGGTGGGCAGCGGCGCGCTCGGCTTCATGTCCAAGCCGGTCACCGGCGACGCCCTGCGCGTGAACCTGCGCATCGTGCGCCATCACACCCGCCTGCACGCCCGGCTGCGCGACAGCGAGCAGCGTTACCGTTCCATCTTCGACAACGCCGTGGTGGGCATCTACATGGCCGACCCGGAAGGGCGCTATCTGGTGTCCAACCGCGCCTTCGCCCAGATGCTGGGCTGGTCCGGACCGGGCGAACTGGTGTCCGGCGTGCGCTCCATGGATGAACAGGTTTACGAGGCGCCGGGGAGACGGCAGGAACTGCTGGCCCGCCTGCGCGCCGAAGGCACGGTGACGGGCTTCGTCTCGCAGGTGTACGGGCGCGACGGCGACCTGTTGTGGGTGTCGGAACATTGCACCGCCGTGCACGGCTGGACAGGTGAACTGCTGCACTACGAGGGCATTGTGGTCAACGTCACCGCCCGCATCGAGGCGGAACAGCGTTGGCGCACCACCCTCGGCATCCTGCGCAGCACCATAGACGCCATGCCCGACCACGTGGTGCTGCTGGACCTGGATCGCAACGTGATCATGGCCAATGCCTCGTGGGTGCGGCAGATGTGCGGGGCGGGGCTGCACGATGCCGCGGGTACTGCGGATGCGGGAGGGGCGGTGGACGGCTCGGTCATGGTGCGCTGCCCCGACTGCGTGGACGAAGACGGTGGCCTCACGCCCCTCGACCGCTTTCTGCGCGAGGGCGGGCAACAGTCCGGCCCCGTGCGCCTGCTGCCCGGCGGCGAGCCGTGCATGTGCAGCGTCTCGCCCTACCGGGCGCCGGACGGCGCGGTCAT